>CAZMZV010000012.1:0-33884 GCA_964570975.1 uncultured Methanotrichaceae archaeon
TGCTCTCCGAGAACCAGCGCCTCGGTCGGACATGTGAGAACACAGAGAGGCATAGGCCTGCCACTACACATATCGCATCTCTGTATATCGGGGTCGAGAACTATCGCACCAAATGGGCATGCTGCGATACACAATCCGCACCCGCTGCAACGACATCTCCGAGAGAATCGGTTCATGCCCATGTACGATTATGTTCACCTCATCCTCTTTGAGCACGCCCAGATTCGCCTCGGATCGCCTGGGAGCGGGTGTGCCGAAGAGGATATCCTGAACATCCGTCGCTATCATCGAAGCGCCCCAGCCATCGGCTATGCCTGTTCTCAGTCCATGAAGCAGTATGTGAAGCGGATCGTTGTCTACGCCGATGTGGGTGCGATGCAGACACTCTACAACCTCCCGATCGATGCCCCTCGGGTTGATTCCCAGCTTCTCCCATAGCATCTGGCGCACCGGTGGAGCCCTGTGCGTCATATTTATGCCGCCCTGCTGCCTTCCGAACTCGGAGATCAATGCTTCCGCTAGGTCTATCACATCGCCCTTCTCGCCCCGGTTTGATATCTTGTATTCAGATGCTAGTGCATTCAGCTTCTCCCTGTCTTTTATCTTGTAGCTTTCCGTCCTCCCCTCGGCTGCTTCCTTTAAGAAAAGAACCGCGTCTCTTGCATGGTCTGCATGCGCTGCTGCGCCTGCTGCTATCATTCTCAGGAGGTTGCGCGCTACTATTATGTCAGCGGTCGCGCCGCAGACACCTTTTGTGGGCCCTTCTCCCAAGGTGTCGATCCTGCAGGGGCCCATATTGCAGTTTCTGCAGCAGACTCCGAGCTGTCCAAACCCACATTGAGGCTGCTGCTTTTCGAAACGATCCCAGGCAGTCTCTATACCAGATCTCTCTGCTTCTAGGAGCATGCTCCTGCTGGCAGGGTCAATGCTCATCTTATGAGGTTCGTATGTCATATATCGCACCTCTGGGGGATGATAGATCCACACGCTATGGCATATCTTGGAGAAATTTCCGTACACGCTGCAGAAGATGCCGCAACTCATCCTAAAGCATATACAAATCCATGTGCCACTTCGAGTGATATGTTAGCACACTTCAGAGAACGCTGATAAATAACTATTGCTTACAGTGTTAATTATGTTAAAATTTTAAAAGTTGGAATAAATTTATCTCAGTGTGAATTTTTCAGACAAACACAACCGCGAATGAATAAAAAAGTTGAAAGGGTGTAGGTCCCTTTACTTCGGTGGCCAGTAGCTCTTCATCCACTCGACGATGCGCCCTGAGTCCTCCGGTCCCACCAGGATCTTCACCTTGCCGCCGAATAGATCCTCGAGCTCGCCGCTGAACTTCGCGGCCATGCCTGGGAGGACTATCGACGGGTATTTCATCTTCGTGAGATCGAAGTCCGCCTCCTTGAATGCATCGACGATCTTCTGCGGGTTCAGCTGTCCACCAGCCACAGATGCCTGAACGCCGATACCATCCGTGTTTATGGACATTATGTATGCATCGATGTTGTTGGATGCGACATCTGACTCCACTGTGTAATAGGTGAGGGCGAAGTTGGTCGTGACGAATACGGGTGACTCCTCCGTCGGATTGCCGACCTTGTAGATGCCCGGCTTGACCTGGACAGGCCTCCTCGGATCTGTGTAGATGTTGTACCTCAGATGCATATCTGGCATCACGCTGTGAGGCTCGATGGAGTGCTTGATCATTATGGACGCGCCGCGGATCACGAAGATGGCTGTGAGTATCGACTCCCAGTAGGCAGCTCTAACCGGATCCTTCGTTGTGAACCAGGCGTTTATCGGCAGAGCTATCGTTGGATATGCGATATCCTTCTGGCCCTCCTCAAGCGCCGCCCTCCTGAGCTTGAGCAGATTGTGCAGCGACTCCTGGAGCTTCTTGCCGTTCGGAGCGGTTCCGAAGTCCAGGACCAGATCGTGAATGCCCATCTGCTCGAATGTCAAGGCCATCGATTTGAGGCCATCGAGATCGAATGGCACGCTCAGAACGACTGGCACATTGAACTCATGGACGAGCTTTGCAACCTCCTGCCAGTTGTCCTTCGTGGCAGCATACACAAGAGGCCTCGTCTTAGCCGCCACCTCAAGGCCTGCTCGCAGTACCTTCGGATCGAATGAACAGAGTACCATGGGGTAGTCGGTTGTCTCCATCACCTTCTTCACGCAGGCCGCGAACTTCGCAGGATCGCCGGAGATCGACCGTACAGCGATCATCTCCACGCGCTCCCACTTGCCTATGTAGAACTTCTTCCACGTGCTGATCTTCTTCACACGCTCGACCAGAGCGGCCTCATCCATGGTATCGGTTACGTCATATGCGAATGGCGGCTTGTTGAAGAACGTCATCTGGTGGCGGTACATTACATCCTCGCCGCCGACCTTGAGCTCCTTCTCCCCTGTGCCTACATAAACCAATCTGATCTCAGGAGCAACTATTGATTTAAGCGTCTCGTACTTCTTGGCGTACTTCTTCTCCTCAGCCAGCGGCGGGCACTCCTCAACGCGCTTAGATCTGTCGATGAGCGCTGCTGCGAAGGCCATGCAGGTCTGCAGCCCGCACTTGCCGCAGTTGGTTTGAGGCAGATGCTTGTAAAGGTTTAGTGGGCTCTTTTCCTTCATCGGTATCAGACCTCCATCTTGACCCAGTTGGTTACATCTGGAGTCTGCGCATCAATCAGTCCCATCAGGGTCTGTGTGACCTCCTGCAGGTATGCGACTGCAAGCGGATGCATCATCATGAACAGGTCGACGCCCGCCATCGCAAGCGAGAATCCCGTGAGGATCTCCCAGATCGGACCTCTGAGCATCCTGTCGCCCCAGTCGGAATCCTCTTTGTTGGGCGACCTTACCATCCAGGCCTCTCTGACGCCCCAGGCGTTTGTAGTGCCTGAAGACATGGGGAATGTAAGCTCCTCATCGCCCTTCAGAGCGCCAAGCCTTATGCGCTCCATGTTTGTGTATGCAAAGTCGAGACCGTATGCTAGAGCAGCTGTTGTCGGATCCATCACTATGGACTCCCTCGGGACGCCAGCGACCTTCATGAGCTTCCTGTTGAGCTCCTTCTGCGAGTTGATCTCGAGCTGTGTCCAAGCCAGGCAGACATGTCCGTTGTCCACGCATGCCCTTCCGATCTTCTCCCAGTCCATGTTCAGGTTAGCGCTTGCGATGAGCACGCGCTCGCCCTGAGCGACCTCGGCTGCGGTCTTCAGAACCTCGGGATCCTTGTCCGGGTTGCCAGAGCCGCCGATGCATATGGGGACATCTACGGCCTGTAGGACCTCCTCGACCGTCTTCGCAGCCTCTCTTGGCGGTGTGTCCTTGAGCAGCGGATCGGTGCTTATCAGATGGACGGTCACGAGATCCGCGCCGAACTTCGTTACGGCCTTCTTGGCCCACTCTGCCGGATCGTTTATGACGTCCTCGTAGTGCATCTTGACGGCCTTTGCCATTCCAATCGGCATATCGAAGACGTCCATCGTGACCACGGGCCTGTGCGGCATTGGCGCATCGTAGAAGAACGGCAGCGCCTTCTCACCGCCTATAGTGATGGTGTGCCCGCGGCTTCCGCCATCCGCCTTTGTAGCTCCAAGGGTTACCTCCTGGATCGGGAACTTCCACGTAGGATCTGTTCCGACCTGGAACTTCGCCTGGACCAGGCTTGTGGCGACCTTCCACTCCGGGACCTTAGCGGCGGCCTCCACCACCTCAGCGGGTGCCGGAGAGATCGCATGTGCAACAGCAGCTGGCTGGAGCAGAGCGTCGATCGGATATCCCAGGTTCCTGGCGAACTTCACGAGCTGCACCGCTATCTGGGCAACCTCCTGGCCGAAGTAGTAGGCGAAGATCGGCCCTATACCGGCAGCCCCGGTATCTATCTCGATCTCGATATCGCCCTCGATGGATACACCCTCAAGGGCCTCAACACCATACTCCGCCAAAGTCTTGTTCAGATCTGATAGTTTAATCTTTTCTGCCATATAAATCACCCTTTAAATACCCAAAGCCTTGACGACATGCCCTTCGATCTCCTTTACCGAGGGGGCATCATCAGGCAGGTTTATCAATGGGTCTCCCACTAGATCGAACTTGGCTAGCCTCTCATCATAGGGGATGGTGCCGATAACATTAAGGCTTACGGACTTGGCGTTCTCGAGGATCTTCTCTTTATTATCCTCGGTGACCTTATTTGCTATCACATAGAGGTTGTTGTACTTCAGACCGAGCTCCGAGGCCATCTCACGGATCCTCTCTCCCGTCGTCAGACCACGCCTGGATGAGTCTGTGACCACGATCAGCGAGTCCAGATCGGGTATCACCTTTCTGCTGAAATGCTCAAGGCCTGCAGCTGTGTCGATTATGGTGATATCGTACTGGTCGATCAGCTTGTCCATTATGCCCCTGAGAAGATTGTTGACAAAACAGTAACATCCTGAGCCCTCTGGTTTTCCCATGACTAGGAGATCGTAGCCTTTCTCCTCCAAGAGGATCTCGAATATTTTGGCCTCGAAGAGCCTCTCCTTGTCCGTATCCGGCGGTGTTGTATACCTGGCCTCCTGCATGAACTCCCTGATGTCACCGACGGTCTTTGTGACCTCCACACCAAGAGCATCGGCGAGGTTGGAATCAGGATCTGCATCTATTGCCAGAACGCGGTATTTCTTGCCGCTCTTGATCAGGTATCTGATGAGAAGAGCGGAGACCGCAGTCTTGCCAGTACCGCCCTTGCCTGTTATCGCGATTACTCTCCCCAAGATCGAGCCTTCCTTACTTCTTCTGTTTTATTACTACTTCCTGAATATGTACCGTCGCACCTCTGAGCTCGAGGACTATTCCCTGAGATCCACCAGCAGCTGGCATTGCAAATGCCGGGGCTGCAGCGGGTGCAGCAGCGGATGGCGCTGCGGCAGGAGCGGCTGCAGCGGCCTCTTTCTTCTTGAGCACTAATTTAGCCATCTATAAAACCTCCCTCTCTTACACCCTCTCTTAAAAATTAGAGGTGACAGGTGATCTACTTCGCCAGGATCACCTTGTCGATGGTTATCTTCGCGTCCTTCAGCACCAGCTTTATGCCAGCGCCGCCGGCAGCTGGCATTGCAAATGCCGGGGCTGCAGCGGGTGCAGCAGCGGATGGCGCTGCGGCAGGAGCGGCTGCAGCGGCCTCCTTCTTCTTTAACACCAACTTGGCCATTTTATAATCCCCCAAATCACTCTAGCACGCCATCGGCCTGAAGGGCCTCGACAACCTGCATGAACTGCCCCTCGCTCATCAGGAGCTCGTTCTTGACGTTGTCTGTATCGATCTCTCCTCCATACTTCTCGATGAAGGCTATGACCTTCTCCTTGAGCTCGTCTGTGACCTCCTCGAACTTCCAGCCCTCGGTTATCTTCTTCCCATCGACTGTTCTCACAACCCCATTGACGACAGGATGATCGACCTTGAGCAGGAACTTCTTCAGCGACTCGAGATCTTTCGCATCGTCCTCGGTGGCGATCTTATCATACATCTCCGCGGGTATCCCTTCCTTGACCCTCTCCTTGAGCCTCTTGGACATCCAGACTATCCTGCGCCAGCCGCCATCCGCCTGCAGGAACTTCGGGGAGAAGTAGTAGAGAACGCCCATTCCGAGGAAGCCGACGACCTGCTTGCCGCCGCCTGTCTGTCCGGCCATGGTCGAGAACGGCAGGCCATTTGGAGCAGCGCCCTTGAAGTCGCGGTCCGCTATGCCTATGCCATCAACCTCAGGCATGTAGAAGCCGATGGTCTCGAAGCAGCCGCATGATGTATGTGGTGCATCGAAGAATGTGTACAGCTTCATCACAGTGTACTCGCCGCCGGACCTCTTCGCGGCCATCTGGTTGATGCTCTCGTACTCGCCCGTGATCGGGTCCTTGAGACCCTCCTTGGGTATCGGGAACTGCGGGCCCTCCGGATCGACCTTCGCCGCGGCACGTCCATCAAACCATGTGATAGCACCGCAGAGTGATGGCCTATCGGGAGTCACGACGCATGCGCTTGTCGGAGCGAACGCCTGGCAGAGTGTGCATCCGTAGAATACATCGACGTCTTCATCATGCAGACCTTTAGCCCGCTCATCCCTGGCCTTGTAGACCAGCATTGCCTTCTCCAGCTCCTCCTTGACCTTGGCCGGATCTGTTACGATCGTGACCTCCATCTTCTCGATGAAGGGCATCTCTGCCTTATACAGATTTATGACGGGCTTGAATATCTGCTCCCATGATGTAACGCCTTTCTTCTGCAGGCTCTTGCCCAGCCTCATCCAGATATCATACCTCTGGTTGAGGTGCATCAGCCCGCTGATGTATGAGAGCAAAGCGTGGTTGCGCCTCTCTATGATGGACTCCAGATCCTTCTCGATCTTCTCGCCCGCGACCTTGAATATCATGCCGAAGGGTATCGTGGAACCCTCCTTGACATCCTTCAGGTCGGGCCCGATGATCGTGACCTTTCCGTCCTCTACCTCGTCCATCGAGGCGGCCAGGGTAAGCTCGAAGCCGTCCGCCTTCGGGCCGCCCATCTCTACCCACAGGTCTTCCTTTCTTATGCGCTCCCCCTCATACATCGGGGATATGTCCAGTTGAATCTCTTCAGCCATTTCTACACCTCTCCTAATACCAAAATAAATTTTGGAATCATTACCTCAGATCACTTCTTCAGTATCGAAATCAGCTCATCGATCGCCTCATGGTATCCATCCATATCGAACGCCAGGTTCCCGAAGGTCATGTCCGCATTGACATGGTAGTATCTGTCGATTGAGATGCGCTTGATATCCCTGTTGAAGTGCTTCAACGCAGAGAACATCGCATTGGCGAACTTGTAGAAGATACCCATGAATATCACTACGTCGTAGTGGCCCTGCCCATCGAGACCCTTCCAGTCCTTGAAGCGCAGGTAGTTTGTCAGCGGATGCAGACCGATCTGGTAGACGTTTGTTGTGTATCCCCTCTCGATGAAGCCCTTGATGGAGTGGGCAGTCGCCGCGATCGGCATGTTCTTAGCCTTGGCGATCTCGATCGCCTTGTCGAACATGATCGGGTCGTCGAAGAGCTCTCCTCCCACCACAAGCAGCGGCCTCTTGGCCTTCTTTATGATGGCAGCTATTACCTTCACAGGATAGGCCTTTGCCATCTCAGGCCCGGGGATCTGGGCCATCTCAAAAGGTATGGGGTTTTTGGTTGTGTCGACTGCCATTTCCCTCACTTCCTGACCCTGATCTTCCTCTCGATGTTGGTCGGATCGAAGCTCACATCTGCCGGCCTGATCGGACCCTCGACGATCTTCTTCGCCTTCCAGTCGATCTTCCAGCCGTACTTCTCCTCGAGCTCCTTCATCATCTGGTCCTTCCATGCAAGTGGAAGTTCGGATGCATGTCTCACGAATATCGGCCAGTCATCCGGAAGCTTGCCGAAGTACTTCATGGATATGTCGCAGTAGTGTGTCAGCTTTATCATCCTGCCTATGGAGTTATCGCTTGGCCTGAAGCAGAGCTTGGCCATCATCAGTATGGCTTCTTCCTTTGTCTCCGCAACATACAACATGTGCTCAGGAGCAGGCTCGATTCTGACCTTGGAACCATCCCTTGCATCTATGACCATCCAGTCCTCTGGCAGATCCGCCCTGCCAAGGAATGCCCTGCGGTATATCACAGAGTGTGGCTGGACAACGACAGGTACGCCAATCCTGTTAACACCAGTCGCGATTGCTGCTGCCTTTTGTGAGTATGCACCCCACGCTACGCCGCATGCACCGACCTTGGAGAGGATGTAATCTGCGATATCATCGTAGTTTGCACGATGATTCCTATGAGCGAATATAGTGGCAACCTTGATCGCAGCTCCATGGATATGTGCGTTTGCAACACACGACCCGACGTTGCATATGTTTCTGCCATCAAATGCACCCGGATACTGCTCCCATATGGTCTTGCCCTCTGCATCGGTGTACAGTGACATGTCCATAGCCATGCAGCCTGATGTCACCACAATATATCCTCTGTCGACGAATTCCTTTGCCATGTCGTATGCCTCTTTTGTTCCATTCGGATAGTTGCTGCATCCGACAAGGGCTATCACGCCGGGTATAGTGCCAAGAACTATGGGTGCACCGACTGCTCTGATCTCGGTATCCCTTATGGGTCCTCTGCCTGCTCTCATCTTGAACTTCTGATTTCTGATGTACTCCCTGTTGGCATACTCGTACATCTTGAGGATCGGAATGTCCTGCCTGCAGACCTGCTCGCATCTGCCGCATCCAACACAGACCTCATATGTCGATGAGAACGGCTCAAGGTTGCCTGCAACGGCAGCTTCCATGAGCTGGCTTATCCTGATGTGTGGCGGGCAAACAAATGCGCACTCATTGCACTTGGTACAGCTCGAGGCGAACTTCTTGAACTCCTCATCAGTGAGAACGATTTTGCTTTTGATCTCGGCGCGCTTAGGCTTTACTGCAATGGCGGTCTTTACCCCGACCTCACCGGCCTTTACCGGATCCAGTATAACGACTCCGGGCACTCTGAAGTTTGCAAGATCATCCACAATCTCGTCGACCGGATCGTTTGTCCTGTCCTTCAGGCCCATCAGAATCTTGTCGTTTGTTGCTATTAACGGGATCTTTCTCTCCTCACAATCCTTCAGGGAATCGCACCAGACGCACTGCTCATCTATCATCACAGTGTCCATGATGCCTGCCCTGACCATCTTTCGCCACCAGCCAATGGCACCTGCCACCTTTGCCTTAGTCCCAACCATATCAGGGACCTTCTTCTCGCCCATCCCTTCCCCGATTCTGGTGAGATCTATGGCAGTACAGCACACACCTCCAATATCGATTTTGTCCCAGAGCTTGTTAGCCTCCGTATAGAACATCGCTTCAGCACCGGCAGCCAGGTTATGGCCATATGCTATCAGTACAGCTTTGTTCTGATCCAAAGTGCCCATTCCTATCTCCACGAGTGGCGCGTTTGGATCACCGCGTGGCATGTTATAAGCCACTATCTGCAGCATATCGCAGATCTCTTTTCCAAGAGAATCGATCATTCCGCTGTGAAGGGCCTTCGACTCGAAATCACGATAATCCCCCTCTTGGCCGGTGTGCGTGGCTGCAAGGAGCTGGGTTATCTGCTCTTCGCAGTATTCAAGAGCCTTGCCGAAATCCTTCAAGCTCTTTGGTCTGATGCCGATGATGGTCTCGGTCAGTGGCGCAGTTACCAGTATATCCGTACCCATGTCAAATTTCATATCACCAAATTTATCTAGGATCCAGTGATAGAGATGTCTTCCGTGTGCAGTGTGCGCGCATGTGCCCATCAGACATGCGACCAGAACTATCTTTCCGCAGGTGCCCGCCATATCTATACCGCATGCACCACGCTTGTTGCCGGTGAGATCGCATGGGCCGTATGTACAGAGAGTACAGGTATCGTCCGCAGGCGCATAAAATATTCTATAACGATTCAATATCTTGAAGTCCCAGTCGCGCAGGGTTGCGATCTGTGGCTTCGGGAATGGCCCCATCGGCTGGTCCCATTCCTCCTCTTCTTTAACGACAGCTCCAATGTTAATTTGGACATTCTTCATATCCTCTATTGTAAAGCTGCCCTCGAGCTTTGCCATTGGGTTCTTGGCCTCCTTTCCTGTATATGCAGCTCACCTTTTGAGCGAACCACATAAAACCCTTTCGGCGGGTTGTTGTTTTATAAAATTGATAACGCTGTTTAATATGTTTTAAATATTATATGTATTAATAATATTATTAAATGACATACATAATATGAAATTCTTATAGTATATTATTAATATATAATTTAAATATTTTTATAAAATAGTAAACTTTCGCATTCGGATGCTTCATGATCTCATTTCCGGTTTTAAGAATATATATCATTCGATGTTACATAAAACAAACGATTCCGTCAAGGAGATATGGCTATTCAGTGTTAAAAGTCTATATCGCGAATAGATCCTCTCAGATCGGAGCTATTTTAGCATGCAATATTGTACGGATCCCCCACAGATTTTAGGATTCGAGGGCATGCCTTATGACTGGCAGATGATTGGAAGTTGTCTCAAAATTATCGGTCTTTAGCTAGGCTGAGAATCCCCACCATTTGTACGAATCTGAGGATGCACAACCAATCTTCCCGTGTTGTATTGATATCCTCCTAGTCCCAAGCGAAGTGGGAGACCATCATGGGTGCTAGGGTAGGTCGCGATGGGATCTGCAGCGCATGTTGAAGGTAATCATGAGATGAGCAGTCATCGAAATTTTGAGACAACTTCTGATATAACCCACATTTCGCAGCAAGGAACAAAAGTTGAATATTTTTCTGCATAGCGATTTAACCAATTAGTTATAATCTCATATTATTTATAAGTTAATTTATTATTTTGTCCGAGCAGGTTGCTGCAACTTTCTGCCATAAAGTCATGTTAAGGGTATTCAGCTTTTCAGCATATTAGAAAATTTTGTAAATTAAAAAATAAGTTATTGTTTCAATTACAAAAATATATACACATAAATCGATATCGAAAAATTATTGGTTCTTTTACCCTTTACTGCGAAATGTAGGATATAAACAATCCTCCGCTAGCTTCAAATCATTGAGCTTCTAGGGGCTATAGATGAAAGTTCGCAGAAGCTTTGCGGGGGTGGAGCCATGCCAGCATGGCGGCAGGATTAGAGAGATCTCCAGAAAGCTTGGTTCTGGTATCCTGGATTTCAGCGCCAACATCAACCCTCTTGGCTCCCCACCGCTTGATGATCTCGTTCTGGAAGAGCTCAAGAACATCTCTCACTATCCTGATAACACATACATAGAGTTCAGGGAGGCGGCAGCTTCTTTTGTGGACGTGGATCCCGATAATATTGTTCCTGGAAACGGCTCCTCCGAGATAATCCGGATGTTCTCAGAGGTATGCATCGATCTCGATGAGCTGGCGCTGATACCTTCGCCGACATTCGGGGAGTACGAAACGCAATCAAGGATTGCAGGCGCGCGTATTTTAAAAACTGAGCTGGGAATGCCGGTTCAGCGCGATCTCAACACCGTTTTTGATGACGCTCTCTTGAAGGAAGCAAAAGCTGCATTCTTCTGCAATCCGAACAATCCCACAGGCCATCTCACATCCCGAGAGGAGTTAGTACAGCTGGCGATGCGCTGTGATGCTAACGATGTATTTCTGCTCCTAGACGAGGCATTCATAGAGCTATCAGACCCGAATCAGAGCCTCGCCAAGATGGCGCCTGAGATGGACGGGCTTGTGGTTATGAGATCTCTGACAAAATCCTTCGGCGTTCCCGGCCTCCGTCTCGGCTTTGCTGTTACGAACAGCAGGCTTGCGGAGGTCATGAATAAAGCGAGAATACCCTGGTCGATAAGCTCAATCGCAGCTTCGGCCGCTGTGCACCTCCTGAGGAATCGAGAATTTCTGGAGAAGAGCAGAGAGCTTGTGCTTAATGAACTTGAATGGCTCACAGCTGCCTTGAAGAGCATAGGGCTTAAGCCGCTCAGAAGCAGCACAAACTTCATACTCATCGATATATCAGATATGGGCATGAGCTCCGCTGAGATTGTGCGGAGAATGCTGGATGAGGGAATACTCATAAGGGATTGCAGCTCGTTCGGTCTCGGTCAGAGGTACGTGAGGGTCGCTGTGCGCAAAAGGGATGAGAATGAAAGGCTGGTCACGGCCTTCAAGAAGATCCTGGAGGAGAGATGAGCTCCAGAGAGGGATGCGAGCGATATCCATGCCACTTCGATGGGCAGGACTGCACATTCTGCTTCTGTCCGTTTTACCCGTGCCTCGACACCTCTTTAGGTATGATGGTCGAAGGGGTATGGAGTTGTAAAAGGTGCACGCTGGTTCATAAAGCTGAAGTTGCAGAGGAGATCGTAGAGGGCCTCTTCAACGATGTGGATATCTCTCTGCTCTGGAGAAGCATAAGGTTGCAGATATGATCGAACCAACGCCTTTCTCGGTTCTGCTCGTAGCGCTTCTGATCGATATGATCTTGGGGGAGCCACCTTCGGTAATTCATCCAGTAGTGATCATGGGAAAGGCCATAGATATTTTAAGGGGTCGGCTGCCACCACGAAAGCTCTCCGGCTTTTTGATCTCTGCTCTTTTGATATGCGGAGCCGTGATTATCGCCAATGCGCTCATCCATATCGCATATATCTCTGGTAATGCCATCGGCGGCCCTTCTATCAGCGATCTAATGGCTCTGATGATCTCTGCGTACCTCCTTAAATCCACGTTCGCCTTCAGAAGTCTGATTTCGACATCTGGGGAGATAGGGGTGCTCATAGATGAAGACCTAGATGAGGCGAAGAGGCTTCTGCCAGCACTGGTCAGCAGGAATCCGTCAAATCTGACGAGATATCAAGCGAGATCAGCGGTTATAGAGTCGCTCTCCGAGAACTATGTCGATACAATAATATCTCCTCTTTTTTATTACGTCGTCTTCTCGTATCTCGGCTATGGCGTTGAAGCGGCTCTGGCATTCAAGGCCGTGAGCACGATGGACAGCATGCTCGGCTACAAGACAGACGAGCTCCGGGAGATAGGCTACCTGCCGGCGCGTTTGGACGATCTCTTGAACTGGATTCCGGCGAGGCTGAGCGTGCCACTGATCATGATCTCCTCGATAAACAATGCTGCGAACATTTTTAAAATCACGCTGCGATATCATTCAGCCACACCCAGTCCCAACTCCGGCTGGCCGATGGCAGCTGTCGCTGGCGCGCTGAACATAAGAATGGAGAAGCCTGGGGTATACACAATACACGACGAGGGGAGAGAGCCGGAGAGCGAGGACATATCTGCATCGCTATGGCTCGTCGGAAAGGCGATGTTTTTAGCGGCACTGCTATCAGTCTTGCTGGTGCTGTAAAATTATGGGTGGCCTTGAGTGGCAACTCACTGAGTGAGCCCCACACGCCACCTGAGCAACCTGTCCTCCACTATGCTTCTGAAGGCCCTGTCGAGGAAGAGCCCCAGCAGGCCCAGAACGATCATGTAGAGCAGGACGTGATCCATCTTGTGGAGGTAGTAGTAAGACCATATCCTGTATCCGAGACCGCTTGTGCTCACCCCGAACATCTCCGCGGCGACCAGGCACATCCAAGCTATACCCATCGCGATTCTTATCCCGCCGGCTATAGATGGGAGCGCATATGGAAGGGCAACATAACGTATCAGATCCCTGTCTTTTGTCGCGCCCAGAACCTTTGCAGACTCCACATAAACGCGGGGCAGATTTCTGAATCCAACGTAGGTGTTTATCAATATGGGGAAGACCGCGCCCACGAAGACTATGAAGCCCGCTGACTCGTGGCTGAGACCGAACCAGACGATGGCAAATGGTATCCACGCCAGAGGCGGTATCGGCCGAACAACCTCTACGATGGGATCTATAATCCTGTCAAGGGATCTGGACCATCCCATGCCCATGCCGAAGGGCATGGCCACAAGCATGCCTGCGAGGAGACCTATCGAGAAGTGCAGCATGCTGATGGGCAGATCATCGAAGAGTATGTCCCTCCAGCTAGAACCGAAGGCATAGACAACATCCAAAAAGCTCGGAAGAATCAGAGAGTCGTTCACGGCCATCGCTGATATCTGCCATACCGCCAGCATGCCCATGAGAGAGAGGGCCTGAACCCCCTCCCTTCTGAACGTTCCGTAAATCCTTATCTAGCTCGCCCCCTTCACCTTCTCGTAGAATCTCAGATCGAATAGCTCTTCCTCTGAGAGCATCCTCTTTGTGTAGTTCAGCTCGTAGTTGACCCTTGCGTACTCCATCGTGGACGGTATCTGTATATTTGGATCGCTGATCCATCTGCCATCCCAGTTCTTCATCGAATGCTCCACGACGCTGAGGTCCTGGTTGGTTCGATTTGCATAGATCCTTGCTGCCTCATCCGGATGCTCATAAATATACTCGGTGGCCTTTATGTGCGTCCGTATTATCTGCTCCACAAGCTCGGGATGATCCCTGATGAGCTTTCCACTCACCACCAGACTGCAACATGCATGGTCTGGCCACATCTCTCCCGATTGTACAACGACCCATCCTTTGTCTGCAAGCTCTATCACAGACGGCGACGGCGCTGGAAGAAGGACTCCATCAACCTGACCAGCGAGCATCGCAGTGACCGCATCCCCGGGACCCATTGGAAGTATCTTAACCTTCGACGGATCAACGCCGTTGTCCTTGAGCCATTTCCTCAGGACGGTATCCTGGATCGATCCAGGCGGAAAAGTCCCTATGCTCAACCCAATCAGCGACTCAGGTCCTGTGTATGGTATGTCGTTTCTCAAAACGAGAGAAGAGCCGTTTGTATTCACACCTGCAACTATCTTCGCATCGAGGCCGCCGGCTATCGCAGATATGGGCGGCGCGGTTCCTACATAGGCCACATCGAGACTTCCAGCGAGCATCGCCTGCATCTCAGGCGGCCCTGATGGAAACTCGAACTCCTTTACCTCCGTGACGCCAAACGGCTTCAGGTCCTCCAGCCACCAGCCCTTCTCCATGGCAACCATCTCAGCTATCTGATGAGTGCTGGGCTGGTAGCCGATTCGGAGTGTTATGTTCTCAGATGGTGTTTTTGTTATACAGCCCAAAGAGGCCATCACCACCATCCCGACGAGCAAGAAGACGAAAGTATGCCTCAATATCCTCACCATTCGCCCTTAATCAGCTAAGCTATTAAGTGTTTTCCTCTCTGAGGGTAAAATTTCTCTTTTTGGGAAAAAACAGCGACAACATCTCTACAAAAATACGGTAACTCACGATCAAAGAGATAAGATTCTGCCGACAATCTCCTCTACAACAGCTTCATTTATAGAATCGATATCGCACATCTTATTTGGGACCTCGATGCCACCAAGAACGATCTTGGGATAGTGGCTGCTCTTGAATCCCTCGAGTATGACGAACTCGATATCACGGGATCTCATCTCTTCGAGGGCAGAGTCGAGGCTGCCCTCTGGTGTAACCACGATCTGTCCGAGCCCTATGCCAACAGCTACATCCGCGCCCGCCTTGAGATGTCTGTAGGTGTCTCCCCTATCCACCTCGTGCCCAGGCATATGCTTTATCGTCCCCACACGTCCGTATCTCTTGAGGGATTTAACCAACATCTCGATCAGAGATGTCTTGCCGGATTTGTGCGGGCCCACGACAGCCACTATCTTCAACCATCTCACCTACAGAAGAAGCTCCTCGATGAATCTCATATAGCTCACTAGATCCTCTATCCTGACGTTCTCGTCTACACCATGCGCGTTGCTCTCCAGCTGCCTTCCAACCCCATAGACAGCCGCTGGTATCTTGGTGATCTCGGTCACATAAGCTTGATCGAGACTTCCCTGGGCTCCAGATACCGCCGGCTCTATTCCGGTTGCCTTTTTTACGGCATCCTTCACCTCGATAACCCATGGATGCTCTGGATCTATCTTCATCGGAGGGTAGCCGGGCCAGAGCTTGAGACTGACATCTGGGAAGTCGCTCACGATCTCCTCGAGCTCCTTCATCGCATCCTCCATCCTCTCCTCCGGAATCACCCTGCGATCGCCGCGGAATACGCACCTGTCAGGCACTATGTTCTCCTTTATGCCGCCATGTATCACATTTATGTTAAGGATCGGCATCATATGATCTATCCCTCTATCCCGCAGCACAGAGCTTGCTGGAAGCGCAGACCTCTTGGACTCGACCCTCTTCTTATGCCTGAGTACGGCATCTATGACGGGCAGCGATTTCTCGATCGCGTTGTCGCCGAGAAAGCTGGAGCCGCTATGTGCTGCCCTTCCCGAAACCGTGACCTCCCAGGTGATTATACCATTCGAGCCTATCACTACATCATCTGAGAAGCCATCCATGCAGAGCATCTTATCCCCCTTGACAAGACCAACATCAGCGAGGTAGCAAAGGCCCGAATAACCGCCGACCTCCTCATCGGTCGTTAAAAGCAAACGGAGGTTGTATTTCGGCTTCTCCTTCTTCAGAATGGCTCTCAGCGCAGCGAGAAGCGCTGCGACAGCCCCCTTGGAATCCGATACACCCCTTCCGTAGGCTCTGCCGTTCTTGATCGTTAATGAGAATGGATCCGTGGACCAGTTGTCGCCAGGGGGCACAACATCGAGATGTGTGTATATAACCAGAGTCTCTTCTCTGCCTAGATCCAGATCCGCGATTAGATTCACTCTATCTCCGAAGAGGCGTGTGTCCGCGCACTTGGACTCGAATACATCCGAGGGCATGACAAGCTTTTTCGTGGCGAAGCCCATGCCGTTGAGTATCGGAATAAGATAATCGATTATCTCGTGATAGAAGCTTCCAGGCGGAGCCACAGTCCTGAAGGCTATGAGGTCTTCCAGAAGATCCAGCATATATTCAAACTCTTTGTCCACGATCATGAAACGCTGTATTGCTAAAAGCGATTTATAGCATTAACGCGAGCATCTCTGAAATAGATTGCGATCGAGGATCTGGACGTGTCCGAATAAGGATTAAGCGTTTCTGACATACAGAAGCGGTAGAGGTCCAAAGTTCTGGCCTAAGCGCTTATCCGGAGAGGTCCGAGGATCTATGGCACACCGCTTTTGATCTTATTCGGCACACGCCCCCCTTAACTGATACTGTGGGCACATCACTTCGATTTATGCAGCTGTTCTAAGCCACATCAAGCTCGAATCCAGCTTCCTGATTCTACATCAGATGCTTCTTCAGATGGCTCATAAGAACCTGCTTCGGATAAGCTCCAACCAGCCGGTCGACGAGCCTGCCGCTCTTGAATACCAGAAGCGTGGGTATGGCGGTGATGCCGTATTTCCTCGATGTCAGAGGGTTCTGATCCACATTCAGCTTTCCGAAGACTATTCGCCCATTCAGCTCGCGTGCCATCTCATCTATGACAGGAGCTATGGCCCTGCACGGCCCGCACCATTCGGCCCAGCAGTCGACCACGAATAAGGGATACTGCTTTACAGCGGCATCTATACTGCTGTCCGTCACCAAAACAGGTCGATCCGGATACTCTATACGCACATCCTCTTTGCTTTCCTTTGCAGCTAGCGCCCTCTTGAGCTCCTCGAGCTTTTTACGCCTTATCTCATCCAGCTCATCCATAACGATCCTCCAGTTTAGCTGCTGCCTCGCATATCAACGATCTGAAGTGATCAAGCTTTCCGGGTATTATCCTGTAGGGAAGCAACGTGAAGTCCATGAACTCCAGAAGATCCTCTTCGTAATCCGCTCCGTTTCCGAGGGTATCTATGAAGATCGCGCCCTTAAAGCACCCCATCTCAAGCCGTGCTTCCTCCATCCCCCAGCCGAGACGCTTGAAGATATCGCGCCAGCATTCGATCCAGCCGGGGCTGAGATAGAAGTACAGCCCCTCTGATGCTATCCTCTCAACCTCACGCCTCGTTATAAAAGCATCTATGCAGTTCTGGCAGTCTATCAGCGCGGCCTTGTATCCACTTAGAATATCATTCATCTTCGGATGGCATGCGCCATAGACTACGATTGTTTTATCATATCTGCATGACCTCAAGGCCTCTTTGAGCTTCGCCTCCAGCTCGTCGAAATCCACATGCAGACCAGGATCCAGGTAGATGGGCTCGAAAGAGAAATCGAGATCATCGGAGATGAACTCTATCTCCTTTCTGAAGACACCACAGGCGATCATCGAATATCTCATATGTTCACCATCTAAAGAAAACTCAATCTTCTGCCTATTTCCAGATGCTCGGATTTACTGTAAATCATGCTTGCCACTGCGATATCCTGGATCGCCAGGCCTGTCGAGTCGAAGATCGTTATCTCTCCCGCATCCACCCTGCCGGGCAGCTTTCCGGCCACTATCTCGCCGAGCTGCGCGTATATCTCGTCCTCTCGATACACACCCATCGATATCGGAACATTAACCTCTCCTGAGTGGATCGCCTGATGAAGATCATCGACGACGACCTTCGCGCGCTTAAGCAAAGACGCCTCCAGTTCCTGTTTTCCTGGGGCATCAGCGCCGATGGCATTTATGTGCGTCCCCTCTTTGACCCAATCGGCTAGAACCACGGGCTTTCTGGAAGGGGTTGCTGTGACCAATATGTCGCAATCGCATGCATCTCTGACATTCCTCTCAATGAGGTAATCGCAATCCAGGAACGATTTCGCATCGGATTCGAATGCCTTTGCGCGATCGAGGCTCACATCAGCGAGCCGCACCGTCTCTATATCAAAAAACCTCGCGAGAGCCATGAGCTGCGTCCTCGCTTGTGTTCCCGCGCCCACAATTCCTACCACGCGCGATTCCGGGCGCGCCAGGTACTTGGCAGCTATTCCGCCCGCAGCTCCTGTGCGTACGGCTGTAAGATACGTCCCGCCCATTACGGCCAGCGGTGCTCCGGTCTCGACCGAGTTGATTATCACGAGGGCCATTACAGTGGGAAGGCCAATCTCGGGGTTCTGTGGGTGCGAGTTCACGATCTTCACGCCGGTTGCATTGAGTTTTTTGATGTATGCAGGCATTGTCCTGAGGTCGCCCTTTTCGTAGTAGAGGTATGACTTCGGAGGCATCTGAACCCCGCCCAGGCCGTGCTCTCGGAACGCGATCTCCACAGCAGGAATCGCATCGTCCATGCTGAGCAGCGATTTGATATCGTCTTCGGAAAGCCATAGCACTTTCAAGCGCAACACCGTCCTGCAAAAAGATGTTATGAAAGATAATCTTAGCTATTGCTGATGGAGAGATACGATGTCGCTGTGATCGGCGCCGGCCCTGCAGGGACAATGGCAGCGAAATACGCATCGTTGGCCGGAGCTAAGACTGTCGTCCTTGAGGAGCATAAGAGCATAGGCTATCCTGTGCAGTGCGCCGGCCTTCTGGGCATCAGGGCGCTTGAGGCATCTGAGCTCGCAGGAGATCGGTTTCTTCTAAACCCATTCAAGGGTGCTGCCTTCGTATCGCCATCCGGATATCGCCTTTCCGTCAAATCATCCTCGATCAAGGCATGGGTCGTTGACAGAGGTATTTTCGATAGAAGCATGGCGGCAGAGGCTGTTCGCCATGGAGCGGAGATCATGCCCGGGACATATGTGAGATCCGTAAAGAGATCTAACAGCACGATGTACTTGCAGCTTGCCGAGAAGACGATCTCCGCGAAGGTTGTTATATCTGCTGAAGGCGTAAAAGCATCTATCGCAAGAGATTTTGGTTTGAGGCCTCCGAGGCGTCTCCTCTCCGGTGCTCAAGTTGAGGCGCGATTCGATGTCGAGGATATCGAATCTGTCGAGGTCCATCTTGGTAGCTCCGCCCCCGGCCTCTTCGCATGGGTGATCCCGATCTCCAGGGATTATGCAAGAATAGGATTGTGCTCGGAGGAAAATGCATGCGCTTATCTACGGAGATTCCTGAGCTCCGCGGAAATAAAAGAGAGGCTCTGCGGTTCGCCGGTCGGGCTTGTTGCGGGGGGCCTTCCGCTGGGTCCGCCTCCCCAGACAGCATTTAGCGGATTGCTGGTCGTCGGGGATGCCGCGGCACAGGTTAAGCCCACATCTGGTGGGGGCATATACCCAGGACTGATATGCGCCAAGATAGCTGGGAGGATCGCCGCCGAATACGCGCTGAGCGGTGCGCCACTCGAGCGATACGACAGAGCTTGGAGATCCATCATAGGGAGAGAGCTCTCCATAGGGATGAGGGTCAATGATATGCTCAGAGGAATGAAGGATGGCGATCTCGATGCGCTTATAAGAAAGATGGCGGGGAGAGCAGATATCCTCAGAACGATAGAGGATTACGGCGATATAGATCTGCCGAGCGGGGTTCTCTTCAAGCTGATGCCCTTGATCTTGAGGGACCCTGAGCTCCTGAGGTGGCTTCTTAAAGCGATATTCTGAGCATCTCACGGTAAATCAGACCGAGTGGGAACTTTGGGGGATAGCCTCTCGCTAAGAAGGCCGGAGGTTCCCTGCGATCCAACAAGTCGAATGCTTCGTCGCTCTTCTCTTCGGGTCTCGAGGCTTTATTACTTTCTCAAAGGTGTTCCGTCAAAAGATATCGATTATAGAGATGGCGGAGTAGGGTATAGCAAAGACACCGGTCTTCAGGCCGGAGAGGAGGTCTCCAGGATTCGAGTTTGTATGCTTTGGTTCTATGCTATCGGAAAACACACATCGTCTCTCTAACTTTCATTGCGAACATATACCGAGCTGTAATTCGAGATGTGCGTCTATGACTTTTGATTCTTGCCTGCTGTGTCGAATAATTCGAGGCAGTACGGTCGAAGGATATCGATTCTTATTGAATTTTTGATTCGTGTGATTTGCTATTGGATTTCTGAAAATTATTAGCATTCTTGCCAAGATCTTAAAACTCCAGAAGGGATCTCTGGCCGGCTGGCTTTCCGGAGGTGGTTTTAAGCGATATACGGCCGTATCTTCCGCCACCTCCTGGCGTCACGACCACATCTCCTTTTCTAAATGCCTCGATCGCGCTCCTCACCCTCTCGTCCGTCTTAAGCTCACTGAGATCTGTATAGAGAAGAACCACTATCTCAGTTCTCACAGATACGAGATCGCTCCATATCTTTTTGACACTACTCGTAAAAACGCTCTTATGGCCTATAGCCATCGCGATGATCTCGGCAAGAGGGATTATATGAATGTAAGGAGGCCTGTGATCGGGGTGTACCGGCTGTGGGTAATCCGCTAAGATCTCCACTCTGTCTCTCACGCCCAGCTTTATGATTCCGCCGCAGGAACACCTTCCCATCAGCTCGTCCATCTCCTTCATAGAGTACTGCCTGTAGCATCTGGTGCATGCGGTTCTGTTGTACTTTCCCTCCGCTGGATAGAAGCCGACGTTTAAAAGCGGCCTCCTCCCGGATCTTCGATATATAGCGAGAGCGATATCATCGAAGCTGAGATCTCCGAGCTCGAGCTGATTGAACTCCCGTCCAAGCTTGTTGGACCACGGGGAGTGGCCATCTGAGTTTGAGAGAAACGTCTTATCATGCAGCTCCTGTATTCGATCTGCGTAATCCGAATCGGCGCTGAGGCCGAGCTCCACGAACGCCACATCTCCTGCTCGATCACCGTAACACTCTCTGAGGGATCTGTAATGAGCGAATATACCGGTCCATGGTGTGAAGGCGTGGCTCGGTCCGATGAGACAACCGGCCTCTGAGCATATCTCTGCTATCTCAACGCCGCTCATCCCGATCTTTGGCCTTCCGTCTGTGTCTATGCTGCTCGAGCTCTTTCGGAACTCCTCTCTGAGCTCCTCAGCCTTGGAACGATCCGGGATAATTATGAGATGATGTACGCCCTTCGAATCCTCTACCTCGGCTGTGATGACAAATCCTGTTGTATCATGCCATAAGAGACCATCCCTCTCAGGAAGCCTGGCGATCTCGTTCAGCCATGCGGGATGGAGCGCATCGCCCGTCCCAACGATATGAATCCCCTTCTTTTTAGCTTCTGCAGCTATGGTATCTAAATCCATCATCTCCGATGTGGCTGCCGAGTATTTTGAATGGATGTGGAGATCTATATTCACCTTCATAGCTCACATCTCTGGGCGATTCACCAGGCCTCTGCAGGTCTGGAATTCGTGCAAAAGCTCTACTCGTAAAGAGCAGATGAGATGCACAATGATATATCTTTTGCAGCAGTTGCCTGTGAAGCGCCTCAAAGTTAAAAGTGCTGTCGGAGACGGATGTCTTGAGCTGCTATGTCAAACAGGTAAAGATGTTATGTTCGATAGCCATCGATTCTTATCAAAATTTCTAACCTATGAAATTAATATTCTATCTAAGATTCAAATTATTAAACACCGCTATTTTGAAGCCGCAGATCTCTTCCTGCCGATTATGAGAGCGACATTTCGATCGTTCTCGTTCTTCATAAAGCCGGCGTGAACAGGATGGTCGCCCACGATCGTGATCATCGTTCCGGTGCTTGCACTTCTGAATATCCTTCCTATGTGGGAATCTATGCGTACAGCTGCCTCTATGAAGCCATCGAGCGAATAGCCGTTATGCGCCGCCTTGTCTAGACCTATGAAGTAAGTCACAACTAGATGTGGATTTGTTGATAGCGCCTCTAAGGTAAGCCTGCAAATCGCACGGTCGAACTCGAGAGGATCCAATGTTCTTGGAACCGCGCCGATGTATTCGATAAGCCCGTCGTAGACCTCAGCCCCCTCCTTCTCCATGATGACCGCGGACCTCAAACCAGATGTGCTTGCGATCTCCGGCACGCTCAGAATCGGCGATCTCTTGGCGCTCTCAGTGTCGTATATCCCGTGACGTTCAGGTTTAAGACCGCTCAGTATCGATGCTATGGCCGGAGATGTGTGATCTGAGACGTGAAGAGCTTTGAACACAAGACCGGACCCGGCTATCTCCTTGATATGTGTCAAATGAGGAAGAAACGAATGATATAGGCCGTATCCGAGACTGTCCACTATGATCAATATCGCCTTCGAGCACCTCCATCCCTTGATCTCTCTTATCGGCGTCCCATCTGGATCCGGAAGGTGTATTCCAAGCAGCTGCGCTATGCTCGGCGCTATATCAACCTGGCTTACCATCAATTGAAGTTATATCCTAGAGATAATTAGCTTATTATGGTTGTGGCCCTCCGGAAGAGCTCAACGATATTCGTGGCATGGAGTCGGTGCGAAAAACGCTTATGACTGTCACCTATGTAATGAAAATGCTCTTTGTTCTGGGGCATTTTCGTTCCATGCCTACGAATCATTTCCTATGGATGAGCTGTTCTCAATGAAGGTTTTGTTGCCATATACTTCACCAGCTCCAAGCCGACGGACCTGTCCGGATAAGCGCTGAGGTTAGAAGTTTGGACCTTTACCGCTTCTGCATGTCAGAAACACCTAATCCTTCTTCGGACAGATCCAAGCCGACCATCAAATCCGCTAAATAGTATTAGCAGATTCTTCACCACGATGGTCCTCGTCGATCCTTATGGCAGAAATGTCACCGGCTTGAGGATGTCGATAACATCGAGATGCAATCTGAGATGCATATACTGCCATCATGAAGGAGAGGTGCACTCAGGGCGCGAGATCTCAAGAGAGATGGCGATAAATATCGTGGATGTGGCATCACAACTTGGAATAAAAAGCGTGAAGATCACCGGCGGCGAGCCTCTTCTGCGCCGAGATCTCGAGTCCATGATCTCGGGGTTCAAGCAGGTCGCGCCTGGGGTTGAGGTGTCTATCACAACAAATGGCGTATTTCTTGAGGAAAGAGCTGAGTCGCTTAAAGACGCGGGTCTCTCCAGAGCCAACATAAGTCTGGACACGCTCGATCCCGAGAGGTACATGCGCATCACCGGCGCGAAGGAAGGCGATCTCGAGAGGGTCTTGGACGGCATAGATGCTGCTCTGCGAGCTGGCATAAGACCCTTAAAACTGAATATGGTTGTTCTGAAGGAGAATGCAGAGGATATTCAGAGGATGATGGAGTTCTCCAAAAAAAAGGAGGTCATCCTACAGCTGATCGAGCTTCTCGGTGATGGAGCAAAAGGCGATCTCGAGAGGATAGAGAGATATCTTGCAGAGAGCGCGGATGAGATCATAACAAGAGAGATGCATCGCCGCAAAAAGTACTTTTTGGATGGGGCTGTTGTCGAGGCCGTCAGGCCCATGGATAACACCGAGTTCTGCGCCCATTGCACGAGACTGAGAGTGACATCGGATGGCAGATTGAAGCCATGCCTCTTGAGAAACGACAACCTCGTGGAGATAAGATCTTCAGAGCCGGAGGAGATAAAGAGGGCGATACTCGAGGCTGTCGAAAAAAGAGCGCCGTTCTTCAAGAGGATCTGAATCGCAGGCATCAGATCGCTTCGAACGATTCGCAATCTCAAACACTCATGACTTGAGGTCGTGAAAGCGTTTGGGATAGGGTTAGTTGGTATGTATGCGCAGACTGTTTATTTGGCGTTTGAACGCCAACTCGAACCTTCAAGGCAAACACATTCTCTTTGAGGTTCTCTTCCACACACCGGATGTGGTTCTATCCTTGAGATATCATGCTCTCCGAAGGATTTAACGTCTATAAGGTATACGCTCAAAGCATGAATATCTCCCGTCGTCTCTTCAAACCCAAACCGAGGATAGCAGAAAGCCCTCCGGTGAATCTGCTGACGCTGAGAAGCAAGCCATACTACATAGTAGCATCGGTGGAGGTGGGCAACACAACAACGAAATCGATTCTCACAGCTACCGATTTGGAGAAGGGAAAGACGCAGATAATCAACAAGACTGTCCGCATGACTCGAGATGTCAGGCCGCCGAAGCCTGATGAGGAGATATTCGGCAGGACTATCTGCGGGACACCCCTCACAAAAGAGTCCGTTGCAGAGCTTGTAAAAGATGCTCTGCTCGAGAGCCATCGTTCAGCTGGCCTACAGATCGAGAGGGACCTTAACTTCGTGGTGAGATCCACGGGTGTCGTTGCGGAGTTCGACTCTCCGGAGGAGGTCGGGATATTCATTCAGGCCCTCGCTCAAGGCTGTCTGGATGCCGGCGTTCCCCCCAGGCTCATGACTCCTGCTATGTCGATATACAACATTCCTGAGAGGTTTCGCAGATATTCTCTCATAGAAAAGATCGTCTTCAACGGTCCAGTAGCCTCGGTCTGGCCACCGATGGGGGCAACTGGTGTCGAGATCGTCGCAAATGAGATGGAAGGTGAGCTGGCAACCGCAGGGATAAAACAGGGCGCCAAATGGACGGATGTGGATTTCAGGAACCCATGCCTTGCGATGGATTTCGGCACAACTCTAGACGGCAGGATAACCAATGAAGAGCTTCCGTATGCCAAGACGGTGGGCAACTTCTGCGGAATAGCAGGCGCCATACCAGATGCTATCGTGAGAGGCACAGGTCTTGTGGATGGGACGACCGGCACCGCGCTGGATCTTTTTAAAGGTAAGAATTCGAATGTAAATAAAAAAGCGAAAGAATACGCTGCGGAGATAGATGAGCTGATAAAAATAGAGCGCGTCCCAGTTGGAAAGAAGCGGTACGGCTATGTTCCTCTGGATGCGGTCGCCGCGCAGAAGCTTGGCGTCGTGCTTATAGGCTGCGATTGCGGCGAGAACGGCTCTCAGCTTCACAAACTATCAGAGATCGGATGGGAGATTCACAAGAGAGGCGGCCTGAAGACGCTCTCTGCAACTCTCGATCTCGTAAGCGCGAAGATAGCGAGAAGGCTTGTTGAGGTCGCCATCGAGGAGGGGCTGGTAACAAAGCGGACCGCAATAGGTGTTACAGGCAGGGCCGGAATAACGGGGAGCAAGCCGGAACTGATCTTAGAGGAGATCGGGACGCTCGGTCTTTACGACGAGCCGGAGAAGAATCTGGTCTTCGTTGATGATGGTCTGGCAAGAGGCGCTGCCGTCATGGCGAGATGCATGAACTCGATGGGCACCCCAAAAAATCCCATGGGCGGAATCAGGGGCGGCAGATGCATACTGAAGGAGAGGATCGCTTATGAGGTGAGCAAGCAGCCGACCGCTGGCATACCACAGGCCGACAAGAGGCATATAGTAAGCGATTATGTGGCGGAGGGCCATCTGAAAAGATGAGGCTGAAGGTTGGTGAGGGTTCGGAGATCCCGATCTCGGTAATCAGAATCGATTCTCGCGAGAGGTACCTTTGGATTTCATTGGAGAAGGTGCCGGTGGAGGAATTCCCTCCATGTATCAGGAACATCATCAAAAGTGAGTCCAAGAAGGGAAGCAATCGTGCCGGCGCAATTCTAGCATCATTTCTTGGACAAGCTGGCTGGCGCGAGCAGGATGCTTTAGAGCTCTGGAGGGGATTTGCGGAGAGGCTGGGAGTCAAGGCATCCATATTCAAGAAGTGGTTTGGAAGAATGCACTGCCCTTCATGCCGTACGATAAAGAGCGAGGCCGCCGGCTATCCAGATCTCGGCCTCTCAGGCCTGAAGTACTGTGTGCCAGATGATAGGTGCAGCAGCATATCATGGCCGCTGGAATACTCTCTTGTCACGCCTTGCTGGGGCTGGCTCAAACCTCTTGGAAGAAAAACCGTTGTTCATGTTTACAACTGGCTCTCGGCCCGTGAAGAGGCATTAGAGGTATCCGAAGATGCGAGGATCGAGCTCGAAAAGGCGATGGCTGATGCAGGGTCTGACCGGCAGATCTTTGTTACGAAGACCAGAGAGAGGGGCAGGCTTCGTATAAGGTTTGTAGTCAGGGAGCAGGAGCTCAGGAAGAGCATGCTCTCCGATCTCCTCTGAAAAGATTTATCTCTTAGGAGCGCTTTTGCCAACCACGCCTGGGATGTAACCGATTGGTTGAATCAGGCCGAGGTGAATAGATTGAGGTCTTTCTACGGATACATACGAGACGCGTGGAACTCTCCCGCAAAGAGCTATGTGGGAAGGCTCCGGATGCAGAGAATGATCGCCTGGCGGCGAGAGCGCAGCGTGCAGAGGATCGAGAGGCCAACCAGGCTCGATAGAGCGAGGACTCTGGGATACAAAGCCAAGCAGGGGATTGTGCTGGCCAGGGTGAGGGTGAGAAGAGGTGCCCTGCGAAAGTCCCGATACGTGAGGAACAGAAGGACCAAGCACATGGCGATGCACAGACAGAACCCCGGAAAGAGCCTTCAGAGGATAGCGGAGGAGAGGGCATCCAGACGCTTCAGGAACATGGAGGTCCTCAACTCATACTGGGTCGGCGAAGACGGCAGGCACAAGTGGTTTGAGGTCATACTCGTGGATCCGCACCATCCTGCTATCAAGAGCGATAGGGATCTCGCCTGGATCTGCAATGGCGTTCATCGTGGCAGGGCCGAGAGAGGCAAAACAAGCGCAGGCAAGAAGGGCAGAGGTCTGCGCAGGAAAGGCTTCGGAACGGAGAAGACCCGCCCCAGCATAAGGGCACACGATGGTAAGGGTAAGTGATTCACAGGGTGCACTTCAGGGCATTCGCCTCTGCGACAGAGGACGAGGAGAGGGTCAAGAGCGCCCTCGCCATTTTTGTCCCGCTGGATTGCATTAAGGTGAAGACGGCTACAGGTTATTACGGGAATCCCATAACAATCCTGGAGGCGGAGCTTCGCAGGAAGGAGGGACTGGAGTTCCTTCAGCTGCTCAGGGAGCAGCTCACACCTCCAGAGATCTCCAGACTCCGGCGGGAGATACCGAGCAGGGTGGATGAGGATTGCAAGCTTCACCTCCGCCTCGATAAGCAGGCAGCTTACAAGGGTCTGGTGAAGTTAGCAGATACGGGCGATGCAATTGATGTTACCGTGCATGTGGCAACATATCCTTCGAGTCACGATGAGGCTGTGAGGCTGCTCAGGGAGATCATCTGAGGGGGACGATGTTGTATTACGAGGCCAGGGTCCATGCTATACCCCATGGCTCGTCATCTCCGAGCAGGATGGCGCTTGTCGCTCGACGTTTGGGGTTTGCCGGAATAATCGTAAACAGCATCAACGGCTCCGGCGATATATACGCTCTTGATGCAGCAAGAAGGATAAAAGGCATAAATGTGGCTCTCGGTGCGGAGATAACAGCGAAAGATCAGAGGGGATTGAAGAGCAGGATCTCTCTTCTCAGAGAGCGGTATTCATTCTTGACGGTCCATCCTACAAGCGAATCGCTCTTCCGCGATGCGCTAGATGATCCAAGGGTGGATCTCGTGATAAATCCCGGTTTCAGGCTCACCGTGCCAGAGGCGCGATCTGCCAGAAGAAATCAGGTCGCCTTGGCGTTTGACCTTCAGCCGATGATCCGGCTGAGAGGCGCTTCGAGATCGAGATGGCTGGATCTGCAGAGGTTCAATGTGAGAGTCGTGAGAAAGTTTGGGATAGAGATGATCTTGACGACAAGCCCCAGGTCCCACCTCGATCTCAGGGCGCCCCGGGAGATGATATCGATGGCCATGCTCCTGGGCCTAAGGCGAGATGAGGCAAAAGAGGCTCTCAGAGCGGCCGGCAGAATACTTGATATGAATCAGAGGAGATGGGCCTCTCCGGGAGTCGAGGTGTTAGAGAGCAGGGTAGGCGAGAAGGTGCTAAGGGAGGATGTGATTGAGAAGCAAGCTACCTGTGATAAGGGATAGGCGCCGCTACCTTGTTTTTGAGGTGGAATCAGAGGGGCGTGTTGAATACAGAGATCTCTCGCTCGAGATCCTTTCGTCTTATCTGAGCCTCTTCGGAGACGCTGGAGGCGCAGGTCCTAGAATCATATCCTTCGACGGCCGTTTTGGCATAATGAGATACAGAAACGGATATCTGGATGAGATCAGAGCGGCCCTTGCCACAGTACATACAATCGCAGGCCAGAGGGCTATGATCCGGGTTCGAGGCGTCTCAGGAACCATCAAAACAGCCACAGAAAAGTATATACCGCAATCTAGCATAAAAACCGAAGAGTATAGAAGACGAATAGACGTGGATGGAATTTCTGGAGTTATCGTGTGCAGTCGCGGTCGTGAGATCGATATATCTCCAGATGACCAGATAGAGGGACTCGATACCAGATATCTGGGTCTCACATGTTTTGACTTGGATGGAGGATGTGATTATGCAGATGGCACCTCAGATGGGGTATGACCGGGCGATCACAGTTTTCAGCCCGGACGGCCGGCTCTTTCAGGTTGAGTACGCCAGGGAGGCGGTCAGGAGAGGCACGACAGCGGTGGGTATAAAGGCTACAGATGGTGTCGCGGTCCTCGTGGATAAGAGGATAACAAGCAGGCTTATGGAGCCTGAATCTATAGAGAAGATTTTTCAGATAGACACTCACATAGGTGCTGCCACCTCCGGGCTTGTAGCAGATGCAAGGATTCTAGTGGACAGAGCAAGGGTCGAGTGTCAGATTAACAGGCTGATATACGACGAGCAGATAGGGGTTGAGGCTTTATCCAAGAAGATATGCGATTTCAAGCAGACCTACACCCAATATGGCGGAGTCAGACCCTTCGGAACAGCATTGCTCATAATAGGAGCGGAGGATAACAGGGTCAGGCTGTTTGAGACCGATCCCAGCGGTGCGCTTCTCGAATACAAAGCAACAGGGATCGGCGCTGGCAGAGCTGCTGTAATGGAGGTCTTCGAGGCGAAGTACAGGGAGGACATGGATATGAAGGAGGCGATACTGCTCGGACTTGAGGCCCTGTACAAGGCATCTGAGGGCAAGCTCGACGCCTCGACAACCGAGATCGGAGTTATAATGTTGAAGGACAAGACCTTCCGCAAGCTTGAGGAGAAGGAGGTAGCAGAGTACATAGAGACGATGAAGTCACAGCTTGGAGGAGAGGCCTAAAATGGTGAAGCTCGATGAGGCTGTCCCAGCAAGGCTGAAGAGCCATGGCACGGTCTTTGAGGTCCTCGTGGACCCAGAGGGCGCCCTTGCGATGCGTCGTGGAGAGAACGTAAGGATAGAGGATATCTTGGCCGTAGAGGATGTCTTCGAGAACGCGAGCCGTGGGGATCGGAGCGCCGAGGATGATCTCATCAAGGCATTCGGTACCACAGATCCCCTTGCAATCGCAGAGGTAATAATAAAGAAGGGAGAGGTCAGCCTCACAGCAGAGCAGCGCAAAAGGGTTATCGAATCCAAGAAGCGTCAGGTGATAGAGCTGATTGCCAGAAATGCGATAAACCCCCAGACCAGGACGCCACACCCCCCCTCCAGGATCGAGCAGGCAATGGCAGAGGCAAAGGTGCACATCGATCCGACGAAGTCTGTGGAAGAGCTCGTCGCTATAACGATGAAGGCTATACGCCCCATAATACCGATCAGGTTCGAGGAGGTCGAGGTCGCGGTAAAGGTTCCGCCGAGCTATGCGGCCAAAGCATATGGGGAGATATCCACATTTGGCAAGCTCGTAAGGGAGGCCTGGCAGAACGACGGCTCCTGGATAGGCGTGATAAAGATACCCGCCGGCATGCAGAGCGAGTTCTACGCTCTTGTGAACAGGCTGACGAAAGGTGACGCTGAGACCAAGCTGCTCAAACACTGAGGATCTTTTAATGGATCGAAAAATCGTTATACCCGGGGATCTCCTCTCAGAGGATTCACGGAGGGCGGGTGAAGGAACCTACGTGAAGAACGGAAAGGTGTACTCTCTCCTCTATGGAATTGCGAACTTCAAGGAGAAGATAAACGTGATCCCCCTCGCAGGCAAGTACATACCAGCGATCGGGGATAATGTGATAGGTGTTGTTAAAGATATAACGTTCTCAAACTGGATCCTGGATATCAACTCGCCGTATGATGGTCTGCTTCATATCTCCGAGTTCCCGAAGAAGATCGATGTCGAGGATATGTCCAAGTACCTTCGAATCGGCAGCTCGGTGATGGCTCGGGTAAAGGACGTGGACTCCGCGATGAAGGTCGAGCTAACACTGAACGATAGAAGGCTCGGCTTGATCAAGACCGGAAGGGTCGTGGAGATAAGCCATACCAGAGTTCCAAGGCTCATCGGCAAGGGCGGTTCGATGATAAGCATGCTCAAGAAGGAGCTGAACTGCAATATCTTCGTCGGGCAGAATGGGCGGATATGGGTAAGCGGGAATGAGGATGATATGGATCTCGCATTGAGGACCATACTCCTGATCGAGAGAGAGGCCCATACAAACGGCCTCACAGACCGGATTATCGAGTATATAAAAAATTCGAAAGGGGCCAGAGGATGATTATATGGATGAGAGGGTTTTTATAAAAGATGGAATTCGTCTCGACGGTCGACGCTTCGATGAGCTCCGGCCCATAAAGATGGAGGTTGGTGTACTCTCAAGAGCTGATGGTTCCTGCTACATTGAGATGGGCGATAACAAGGTTATAGCAGCGGTATACGGACCCAGGGAGGTACACCCTAGACACCTGCAGGAGGTTAACAGGGCCATAATAAGATACAGATATAACATGGCCTCTTTCTCAGTTGAGGAGAGGCGGAGGCCCGGACCGGACAGGAGGAGCTATGAGCTTTCGAAGGTCAGCCGGGAGGCTTTAGAGCCTGTTATACTCACCTCGTACTTTCCGAAGTCTGTCATAGACATATTCGTCGAGGTGCTTCAGGCGGATGCCGGAACCAGAACGGCCGGGATAAATGCTGCTTCGGTAGCATTAGCTGATGCAGGCATTCCTATGAAGAGCCTCGTCTCGTCATGCGCGGCCGGAAAGGTGGACGGCCAGATAGTCCTTGACCCGATGAAGGACGAGGACAACTTCGGGCAGGCCGATATGCCTATTGCTATAACGCCCACTGGCGAGATCACGCTCCTTCAGATGGACGGGATGCTTACAAGAGAGGAGTTCCGCCAGGCGCTGGAGCTGGCGAAGAAGGGATGCAGCGAGATCTACAAGATCCAGAGAAAGGTGCTTGTAGATAGATACAGCCACTTCGAGGATCTTCAGGAAGAGGAGAGCAGAAGATGAGCAGCGTGATATCTGAGATAAGAAAGGACTATCTTTATAACCTCCTGCTGCGCGGCGAGAGGGCTGATGGGCGTTCTTTCACCCAGTACAGGCCTATAACTATCGAACGGGGCACGATAAGAAAAGCAGAGGGCAGCGCCCTTGTGAAACTCGGTAAGACACAGGTTATGGTTGGAATCAAGATACAGCCGGGCGAGCCATTTCCGGATGCACCAAATCGCGGTGTAATAGTAACAAACGCGGAGCTCGTTCCACTTGCCTCTCCTATATTCGAGCCGGGTCCGCCAAACGAATATGGCATAGAGCTCGCGAGGGTCGTTGACAGAGGGGTTCGCGAATCTGGTGCGATAGATCTCGATGCGCTCTGCATCGTTCCCGGCGAGAAGGTGTGGGTCATATTCATAGATATCCACATACTGGACGACTGTGGCAACATAATGGATGCGTCTAGCCTGGGCGCGATTGCAGCGCTTCTTGATAGCAAGGTGCCTGCAAGCCGCTTTGGCCTGGGGGATGATTTCCAGCTGCCTGTCAGGGATATACCTATAGCCACGACGGCCATAGAGTTTGGCGATGTCGTCCTCTTCGACCCGGATATAGACGAGGAGGCCATAGCGGATGCCAAGCTTACAGTTATAACAAAAGCAGATGGCACCATATGCGGCATGCAGAAGAGCGGGCCTGGAATGCTCTCTGAGGAGCAGGTCTACCGCATTGTTGATATAGCATGTGAGAATGCCAAGGAGATCCGAGAGAAGTTTCTGGAATGATGTGTTATGGTCAAGCAGTTCAAGAAGGGACGGAAGACTAGATCGGCTGCAAGATTTGGCCCACGCTACGGAAGAAAGGTCAGAAAGCTGGTAGCCGATATAGAGGAGAAGAGCAGAGCCAGATACGACTGTCCGAGATGCAACAGGACGAGGGTTAGAAGAGTGGGCACCGCCATTTGGCGATGTTCAAAATGCGGATATGCATTCGCTGGCGGTGCATATCTTCCAGCAACCTCGGCTGGAAGATCTGTGGTGAGATCCATGATAAAGAGATCTCAGGAGACAGCGTAGATGGCATACAAATGCACGAGATGCAAGAGATCTGTAGAAGTGGATTATGAATACGCTGGCGTGAGATGTCCGTATTGCGGCCACAGAATACTTATGAAGGAAAGGCCTACGACTGTAAAAAGGATGAAGGCCATCTGATTAACTTTGAACCACCGGTCTTCATAAGTGGAGATCTGGTATGAGGGGCCGCGCTGATATCGTCTTTGGGCTACAGGAGCCAGATCTGGTGCTGGAGGCCTTGAAGCCGGAGCTCGACGATGACCTTCATCGCGGCAGCGTGGTGATATCTCGTGTGGAGAGCGGCATTCGCTTAAGGGTTGAGGGTGATGATGTAGTATCCCTGAGAGCGGCCCTGAATACGTGGATAAGATTGGTAAAGATATGTTTGGAGATGATTGAGATATGAGCGGTGAGTTGCCTCCCCAGGTGCAGAATCAACTAGCTCAGCTCCAGCAGCTGCAGCAGCAAGCTCAGGCGCTGGTCGCGCAGAAGGGTCAGATAGAGCTACTCAAAAAAGAAGCTGAGTCTGCGATAAAGGAGCTGGATAAAGCAGCGGATGATGTTGTGGTCTACAAGAGCGTAGGCGAGCTCATGATAAGATCCGACAAGGAGAAGCTGATGGCTGAGCTGAAGGAGAGGGTGGACTTATTGGATCTGCGGCTTAAGACGGTCGCAAAGCAGGAGGAGAGGATACAGACGAGGTTCAACCAGCTTCAGGATCAGCTCAGGCAGTCGCTCGGTCAGATGCCACCCAAGGGCGGCTGAACTCATGTGGACCCGTGGCTTAGCCAGGATATAGCACCGGGCTTCTAACCCGGGGGTCGCGGGTTCGAGTCCCGCCGGGTCCGTTTACACATGCCGGTGATGCCATGTGTGAGTTATCTGTTTACTTGGTCTCCAATGGCAAAAAGGAGCTGGTAATGGAGAGCGTCGTCAGGATGGTCGTGTCGGATAGCAGAATCCTTCTCGAGGGCATACTCGGCGGATCGATGGAGGTTGAGGGAAGTTTAAAAGAGGTAAACATCCTATCACAAGAGGTTCTAATAGAAGCGCTTGCATGAGGGACAGGAGCGTTTCCGTCTGTTGTTGTGTTGAATAATTCGAGGTAATGCGGTCGTAGATATCGGTTTTTATCAAAATTTTGATTTGTATCGATCGGCATATATTCGACAAAAATTTGTTCGACTATGCACTTCGATTTCGCAATCGCAATCCACCTCCAAGCATCTAGCTGCCGATTTCTTTTATTCTCCGCAGATCCAATTACTTTCGCTCCGCATGGACAGGGTATATCTTGATCGC
>CAZMZV010000013.1:0-15755 GCA_964570975.1 uncultured Methanotrichaceae archaeon
CGGAAATTTTATATAGAACCTCAAACAGCTTTAAGCCCAGCTAGCTGTTGGAGGAGTTGATTTGGCTGGAATGGGCGGTTATCCGATCCTTATTTTGAAAGAAGGAGCTAAAAGAGATGTGGGACGTGAGGCTCAGCATAAAAATATACTGGCAGCGAGAGCAGTTGCAGAGGCTGTCCGGAGCACTCTCGGCCCAAGGGGCATGGACAAGTTGCTCGTAGACAATAATGGCGATGTGGTGGTGACAAACGATGGCGCCACGATACTCTGGGAGATGGATATAGAGCATCCTGTTGCCAAGATGATCGTGGAGGTTGCCAGGGCACAGGATGATGAGGTTGGAGACGGGACCACCACAGCGGTTGTTTTAGCCGGTGAGCTTCTTAAGAAAGCCGAGGGACTTCTAGAGAAGGGCGTGCATCCGACCACCATAGTTCATGGATACAAGGGCGCGGAGGCGAAGGCCAGCGAGATCTTGGAGAGCATCTCAAAGGAGGTTGGCAGAGAGGACAGGGAGATGCTCAGGAAGATCGCAATGACAGCGATGACCGGCAAGGGCATCGAGGCGATGAAGGATAAGCTGGCAGATATTGTGGTCGACGCTGCTCTAGCCATAGAGGATAACGGCAAGGTGGATGTCGAGAACAGGGTTAAGATAGTGAAGATAACAGGCGGCAGCCTTGCCGATACCGAGCTTGTTCACGGCATCGTCCTAGAGCTTGAGCGCCTGAATCCTGAGATGCCCAGGAGGGTTGAGGATGCGCGGATCGCGCTGCTCGATAGCACTCTCGAGCTCAAGAAGCTCGGAACGGATGCGAAGATTACGATCTCAGCCGTCGAAGGACTCAGGAGCTTCAAGGAGGGCGAAGAAAAGGTGCTCGAGTCGCAGGTGAAGGCCCTCGCAAATATCGGCGCGAATGTGGTATTATGCCAGAAGGGCATCGGGATCGCTGCATCCCACTTCCTCGCAAAGCATAACATTCTAGCTGCGAGGAGGGTGAAGGATGAGGATATGAAGATGCTCGCCCTCGCGACCGGCGCGAAGATCATCGGAGATCCGATGCAGGCAACCCCGCAGGATCTGGGCCACGCTAAGCTCGTCGAGGACAGAAAGGTCAAGAAAGAGAAGCACATGATCTTTATCGAGGGTTGCAAGGATCCGAAGGCTGTAACCATAGTCGTCCATGGAGGATCCGAGGTCTTCCTGGATGAGATGGAGAGGGCGTTAAACGATGCCCTTATGGTCGTTGGAGATGTCCTGTCATACAAGAAGATACTCCCAGGCGGCGGCGCTCCAGAGGTTGAGGTAGCCCAGAAGATAAGAGAGTATGCCGCAACTCTGAGCGGCAGGGAGCAGCTGGCCGTTCAGGCGTTTGCAGATGCGGTTGAGATCATACCAAAGACTCTTGCGGAGAATGCGGGCCTCGATCCCATAGATACAATCGTGGCGCTCAGATCAAAGCATGGAGCTGGCCAGATTGCATATGGGGTCGATGTGCACAATGGCGGAACCGCGGATATGCTTCTGTCTGGGGTCGTTGAGCCGCTCAAGGTCAAACTCCAGGCAATGAAATCCGCTGCAGAAGCGGCTACAATGGTTCTCAGGGTCGATGATGTGATAGCCGCTAAGAGAGAGGAGCTAAAACCGAAGCCAGGCCAGAGCCCACACGACTACACGAGGATGTGAAACAACACATCCTCTTCCAAGGGGTGGTGACCATGGACGAAGAACCTTCAGCGGAGACGCCCAATGCCACCGAGAAATCTTCTGAGGAAGCTGCCGCTGAAGGCTATTCCGATGACTTATCCAGGCTGAAGGCTGAGCTCGAGGAGTCGAAGAGGCTCGCGGAGGAGCGGCTGGAGCAGCTGATGAGATGCAGGGCAGAACTCGACAACCTGATAAAGAGGAATGCCAGGGAGCGCGAAGAGCTAGTCAGATTCGCATCCGAATCGATCATAAGGAAGTTGTTATCTTTTATGGACAGTCTCGAGCAGGCTGCAAAGCATGACGATGGCTCTAAGGCGCTGTACGATCAGTTTATCGCGATCATGCGATCCGAGGGATTGGAGCCGATAGATGCCATGGGAAAGATGTTCGATCCCTTCCTGCATGAGGCGATGATGCAGATCGACTCACAGGAAGCGGATGATGGCGTAATCGTCCAGGAGTTCCAGAAAGGTTACACGCTCCATTCCAAAGTTATAAGGACATCAAAGGTTGCTGTTGCGAAACGTGGATAAGATTAAATGTTAATTGAATAATTATGTTTAGGGGATGGTAATATGTCGAAGATCATAGGCATAGATCTCGGGACCAGCAACTCTGCAGCTGCGGTTTTGATTGGCGGTAGACCAACCATCATACCGAGCGCTGAGGGCACCAGCTTGGGAGGTAAAGCGTTTCCATCTTATGTTGCATTCACAAGAGATGGCCAGGTTCTAGTCGGAGAGCCGGCTAGGAGACAGGCTGTCACAAATCCTGAGGGCACGATCACCGGCATCAAGCGAAAGATGGGCACGGATTACAAGGTAAAGGTCTTTGGGAAGGAGTACACTCCTGAGGAGATCTCAGCTCACATTCTTCGAAAGATAAAGCAGGATGCTGAAGCATTCCTCGGAGAGAAGGTGGAGAAGGCTGTTATCACCGTCCCTGCATACTTCAACGACAACCAGCGGCAAGCCACCAAAGACGCTGGAACGATCGCGGGTCTTGAGGTTGTGAGGATAATAAACGAGCCGACAGCGGCTGCGCTTGCCTATGGTCTCGACAAGAAGGGCGATCAGAAGATAATGGTCTTCGATCTTGGTGGCGGCACGCTCGATGTCACCATCATGGAGATCGGCGAGGGTGTCTTCGAGGTCATATCCACAAGTGGAGATACGCAGCTCGGCGGAAGGGATATGGACGAGAGGCTCCTGAATTATGTCGTTGAAACGTTCCGCAAGGATACTGGAATAGATCTGCGCAAGGATACCATGGCCATGCAGCGTCTCAGGGAAGCTGTAGAGGTTGCCAAGATCGAGCTTTCGTCCATGCTCCAGACAACGATCAACCTGCCGTACATCACTGCAGATGCCACCGGACCGAAGCATCTGACGATGACTATAACCAGAGCCAAGCTCGAAGAGCTCATCCAGGATGTCCTGGAGAGATGTCGTGGACCAATGGTCCAGGCGCTGAGCGATGCGAAGCTGGATAAGAGCGAGATAGACAGGATAATTCTCGTCGGCGGGCCTACAAGAATGCCGGCGGTACAGGAGTTCGTAAAGCGCTTCATGGGGAAGGATATAGAGCGCGGAGTGGATCCGATGGAATGCGTCGCGATGGGAGCGGCGATTCAGGCGGGCGTTTTAGCTGGAGAGGTTAAGGATATCTTGCTGCTCGATGTTACCCCGCTCTCTCTGGGCGTGGAGACCCTGGGCGGGATAATGACGAGGCTGATAGAGAGAAACACAACAATCCCGACGAGGAAGAGCCAGATATTCACCACCGCGGCTGACAACCAGACAAGCGTTGAGATACACGTCCTCCAGGGTGAGCGGCCTCTGGCCAAGGATAACATCTCTCTGGGAAGATTCACGCTCACAGGCATACCTCCCGCACCACGTGGCATCCCCCAGATAGAGGTCACATTCGATATAGATGCGAACGGCATACTTCATGTCTCTGCTAAAGATCTCGCAACCAAGAAAGAGCAGAGGATAACGATAACCGCGCCTCACAGGCTCTCTCAGGAGGAGATCGAGCAGAAGATCAAGGAGGCTGAGAAATACGCGCAGGAGGATGCCAAACGCAGAGAGGAGATAGAGACCAGAAACCAGGCGGATAATCTGGTCTACACCACGGAGAAGATGCTGAAAGAGGCCGGGGATATAGCCACAGCCGAGCAGAAGAGCAGGATAGAGAAGGCGATAGCGGAGCTCAAAGATGCGCTCGCCGGAAAGGATGTCCAGGCGATAAAGAGCAAGATGGAAGCTCTTCAGAATGCGGTTTATGAGCTCTCGGCTGCGATGTATCAGAGAGCGGCGCAGAGCCGTAGCGAGACCACCTCCACCTCTCAATCAGCCACCGGCAAGACTGTAGAGGCAGATTATGAAGTTGTGAACGACGATAAGCGCTGAAGAAGAGGCAAGAAGAGGCGGTCGGGATGGCGGAGAAGAGAGATTACTACGAGATCCTGGGCGTGGACAGGAACGCCACGGAGAAGGAGATAAAGAGCGCTTATCGAAGGCTCGCAATGAAGTACCATCCCGATCGCTCAGACGCTCCTGATGCTGAGGAGAGGTTCAAGGAGATCTCCGAGGCTTACGCGGTCCTCTCGGATCCGGAGAAACGCAGGCAATACGATCAGTTCGGGCATGCAGGCATCGGCCAGTACACCCAGGAGGATCTCTTCAGATCGGTCGACTTTGAGGATCTGCTCAGAGGCTTTGGCTTCGGCGGCGCTGATAGCATATTCGATATATTCTTCGGCAGGGGCCGCCGAGGGCCTGCACGGGGGCGGGATCTCAGGTACGATCTGGATCTAACACTGGAGCAGGCGGCCACAGGAATCGAGACCACGATTGAGGTGCCCAGAACCGAGGTCTGCAGGACATGTGGTGGAACAGGCGCGAAGCCCGGCACATCTCCCGTCGTGTGCTCCAGCTGCCACGGCACAGGCCAGATAACCAGAAGCCAGGTGACACCGTTTGGCCAGATAGTGACATCCACCACCTGTACGAAATGCGGGGGACGGGGCGAGGTGATACAAACACCATGCGACGACTGCGACGGCAGCGGCAGGGTTAGAAGATACAGAAAGATAAACGTGAGGATCCCGCCGGGCGTGGATAGCGGTCATCATATCAAACTAAGAGGGCAGGGTGAAGCACCGCCGTTCTCTCCTGGGACTCCTGCAGAGCCGGGGGATCTCTACATATTCATCAACGTCAGACCACATCCTCTCTTCTTCAGAGATGGTGATGATCTGATCCATGAGATCAACATTGGTATGACTCAAGCTGCACTCGGCGCAGAGCTTGAGGTCCCAACCCTCGATGGCAAGGCTCGTTTGAAGATCCCGCCGGGCACGCAGAGCGGGACGATCTTCAGGATAAAAGGAAAGGGCATGCCCAAGCTTCATGCTTCCGGTACTGGAGACCTTCTTGTAAGAGCCAACGTCAAGATACCCACTTCGCTAACACCAAGGCAGAGAGAGCTGCTCGAGGAGCTCGCCCGGGATCTAGGCGAATCCGCGGGATTAAAGAAGCAACATAGCAAAACGGGTTTTTTTGAGAAGATAGTTGATGAGGTTAAGGGCGCGGTGCGTTAGTATCATTTCAGAGATCTTGCTGCATTTTGAATCGCGTAATGGTTATGAAAGGTGCGCTGAATTCTGGCTAGACTTTCTCCAGCCTTTAAGCAGGCATCCTGCGATCCGCAGCTGGCTACCTTCAACACGCTTCGACGTTTTGACGAACGAGAACATTCGTGGGCTTCATGAGTGTTTTTCTATACGGAGCTTACGTGTGTCAGGAGTACTTCTTATGAGGCACTTCGGTCCATTGCCGATCAGGTCAACCCGGCCTTCTGCGAGAAGGCCCTCTCGAACAAGCCTGTAGTTCTTCGGCATCCAGTATTGTAGGAGGGCTCTCTGGATCTTTTTCTCTCTGCCCTTTGGGACGTGGACAGGCTCCATCGTAAACGGATCAAGTCCTGTGTAGTACATCGTTGTAGCTACAGTCATCGGAGTCGGCGTGAAGTCCTGGACCTGCTCCACCCTCATTTTGTGATCCCGGAGGTACTCGGCGAGATCTATCATATCCTTCAATGTGCAACCAGGATGGCCGGACATGAAATACGGCAGCACATACTCCTCTTTTCCAGCTTTCTTGACGGCATCTCTGAAACGCTTCATGAATTCCTCGAGAACCTCGACTGGAGGCTTCCGCATGCATCTGGTCACACCGCTTGAGATATGCTCCGGCGCGATCTTAAGATGGCCTGAGACATGCTCCCTGCAGAGTTCCTCAAGAAATACATCTCCATAATCAACATCCCTGATGACAAGATCATGTCGTATGCCGGAGCTGACGAAGACATGCTCGACACCGGGTATCGATCTGATGCGACGCAGCAGCTCGAGGTATTTCCCGTGGGTTATTTCTAAACTCTCGCAGTCGATGCTGCACATTCTTCCGCACCCGTTCCTCTTCCATAAAGAGCATTCCATTCCATACATGTTTGCCGTCGGGCCACCTACGTCCTGGATAACACCTTTGAATTCAGGCATCCTGACAAGCTTCTCAACCTCTCTTACAACAGATGCCATGCTTCTCGACTGTATTATCCTGCCTTGGTGGTGGGTGAGCGCGCAGAAGCTGCAAGATCCAAAACAGCCCCTGTGGCTTGTAATCGAGAACCTGACGCTCTCAAGCGCTGGCACCGGCTTTCTATACGATGGATGCTCCCTCCTCGCATAGGGCAGCTCGTATATCCTGTCAAGCTCCTCTGTGGTGAGCGGCCTTGCAGGAGGGTTCTGCACTACAACAGTCTTCGGATGTGGCTGTACCACGCACCTTCCTCTGAATGGATCCTGTTCGCTGTAATGGAGTCTGAATGCCTCTGCATACTTCTTTTTGTCCTGAGACACCTCATCGAAGGATGGTACGACCACGTATTCCTCCTTTGGGGAGCACCTCCATTCCTTCATGCTCATCTTGTACCCTGTGCCTTTTATGTCTCTCAGCTCATCGATCCGCTCTCCTTTATCCAAACGAGATGCGATCTCCAGCAGGGGCAGCTCACCCATGCCGAAGACCAGGAGATCCGCGGGTGCATCAGCGAGGATGGATCTCCTCACCGAATCCGACCAATAGTCGTAATGCGCAAATCTCCGTAAGCTTGCCTCGATGCCACCGATCACTATCGGCGTCCTTGGAAATATCGAGTGGATCCGGTCTGTGTAAACAAGAGCTGCTCGATCCGGCCGCCGGATCTCGCCTCCGGGGGAGTATACATCGCTTCTCCTTCTTTTGAGGTTAGGCGTGAAAGCATTCACCATCGAATCGACATTTCCTGAGGTCACGCCGAAGAACAGCCTTGGCTCGCCCAGCCGCTTGAAGTCCTCCGATCTCCGCCAGTCAGGCTGCGGTATCACGCCCACTGTGAATCCAGAGCTCCACAGAACTCTTCCGAGAAGCGCGGCACCGAACGATGGATGATCCACATAGGCATCACCAGTAACGAGAATCACATCAAGCCGATCTATGCCAAGCTCTTTGAGCTCTCTTTTATGAATGGGCAGATACTCAGGTTGGTCGATCATCTCGATTCTCTTCGCGGTTTCCTATCAAGGAAACGCTGCAGCTATTAAGATCAAACCGCTGAAATGCTTTTCGATCTTTTCAGAGAGCTCTTCTAGCGGGGTTGGTAATTTTGATGCATCTCGGAAGCTGGTCCAAAGGGTGATGGAAGGTTGAAAGAAATTACATCAGGTGGAAAGTATTTCAAAGAAATAGAGATGTTTCAGGATGATGCGCCAATAAAAGGCGGATCCATCTTTGTCGTTATACTCCCCGATCTCTTGTTAGATGTCTCCGCTTCTCGATTTTCTCATTAAGACTACAAAGTCGGGGTAGAGATGGGAAAGGGGCTTTAGTCAGAGATGCACCACTCGCCTCTCAGAGTTAAAGCCCCATGGATATGAATTTACTTCCTACGATTTTGCAGGCACCGCCTATTTACCTTTCATCTTGAGAAGCCTTGCCTGGAAGCCGTGGTATTTGGCAAAGCCCTCCGCGTCCCTCTGGCTCAGCGTCTGGGAGTCGAAAGAGACCATCTCCTGCGAGTACAGAGCATCTGGCGATCTCCGGCCCACAGGCATTGCGTTGCCGCAGAAGAGCTTCATGCGAACGGTGCCGTTGACCCTCGAGTTCGCCTGGTCGATAAACGCGTTTAGATCGGAGAAGAGCGGGTCATCGACCAGCCCCATGTATGCCATCTCTGCCCATGTCGCATCGACCATCTGCTTGAACCTCAACTCCGCTCTGGATAGAACAAGCTGCTCGAGGTCTCTGTGGGCGGTGAGAAGCACTGTAGCAGCGGGATGCTCGTAGTTCTCCCTCGCCTTCAGGCCGAGCACGCGGTCCTCGATCATGTCGGTGCGGCCCACACCATGCTTGCCTGCGATCGAGTTCAAGCGCCTGATCAACTCAACCCCACCGAGGCGCTCTCCGTTCAAAGCTACAGGGACACCTCCCTCGAACTCGATCTCCACGATCTCAGGAGGCACGCTTCCATCTGGCGTTCTGGTCCAGGCGTATATCTCCTCTGGCGGCTCAAAGAACGGATCCTCAAGCATCCCTCCTTCGATAGATCTCGACCAGAGGTTCTCATCGATCGACCACGGCCTCTCCTTGGATACTTGAACATCTATGCCGTGCTCTCTTGCGTAATCTATCTCCCATTCCCTGGCCAGATCCAAATCCCTCATGGGCGCTATGACCCTCATCCCCGTGGCTCTGAACACAGCCTCAAACCTGAGCTGATCGTTTCCCCTTCCCGTACATCCATGCGCTAGTGCCTTTACATTAAGCCGCCTAGCCACCTCTACAGCCTTCTTGGCTATCAGTGGCCTGGCTATCGCCGTTCCAAGAACGTAGCCCTCATAGGAGCCATTTGCTTTTATTAGAGGAAATATATAATCTCTGACGAACTCTTCTTTCGCATCTATAACAAAATGTTCATCGCTCAGCTTCGCGGCACGTCTGTTTCCGCGCTCTATATCCTCAGGCGGCTGACCGACATCGACAAGCACAGTTATAACGCGCTCCATACCGTAGCGTTCACGCAGGAGCGGAATGCAGACTGATGTGTCAAGCCCGCCAGAATAAGCAAGAACAACCTCTCTCTCCTCTGTCATGTTACCTTCAAGAATGGATTAACTTATTTCAAGTTTATCTCAGCATCGTGCAGGCTTCCTGTAAGGTGTTGCTGCCATGAAAAACCCTTCATGACCAACAGTCCACATGTGGGAATGAAAACTTTTAATGGTTTGGAGGCATTTTAGTACCAAACGCTAACAATCAGCAGAGCCTGGTGGCGCTTTGATGCCAGAAAGAATCGACCGCAATCTTATTGAGTAAGTTGAGATGGTGAGATCAACTCAGCTGATGTAGACTACCCAACTCTGAGACAGATATATATCTGATGATGATTCTTATTCGCCTAGGTCGCATGACTGAATAGAGGTGTGTTTCATGTGGAAGAGAATGTTCCTGATGTGTGTTGTACTCGCGCTTCTTCTTGGCTCAGCTGGTGCGATCTGGATGAATTATGCCACCAGCTCAAATGAGGTTATAACCCAGTTCAGCAAGCCGATATATATGATCAACATAAGCGGCAAGTCGTTCCAGAGTTACCATCCTCTTTTGGGGCAGAGATTCAACTTCGATCCGCTTCCTCTTGGTGGTAGCCCGATCGCCACGACCTCGAAGATAGAGCCGCTTGTTCTCGGCAGCGTGCCCGCTCCCCACTATGTTACGGATTTCGGCCAGAACTGGGAGAAGAACATGAAATATGCGCAGACAAAATCGTCATTCAGAGTCGCGGAGAACAACAAACTGTCATCTCTTGGTCCGAGCTGGAACATCTTCGACACGGGATGGATCGTGATTTAACTGTGGAGAGGACGGAGCGAGAGGACCTCCGGTCTTCAGGGTGGGGATGAAAGCGAAGTCCTCCCCTTCATTCCGGCTTAACGATAATTGAGGATTCCTAAAAACCCACCTTTTTGATATAAAATGTTGTTAATACAATTATGCTGCAACGCGCGAGCATCTTAAAAAGGAGGTTTATAGGAATCCACCTGGACTTATCCGACTAGCATACATATATAAAAAATAGCTTATCGGCACTACAGACCGAAGAGCGCCGATAGCAGATAAATCGGGAACATGAAAGCTACCAGGAAACCAAGCACCATCACCGCAATCGCGAAACCATTTCCTCCCATACGATCCACCACCTCAAAGCATTCTCAGGGGCGATATATTAACTTTTGGGAGATTGGCCGGAGCGTTCCTAACAGGATCTCACTATGAGATGGACGAGCCTTTAGACCACCGATTACCGTAGCTGCTTTCTGCCTGTTCGAACAGGTTCGATTTGTCCGGTCAAGGGTTGTCTGCGCATCCGTTTTCAAGGATACAGAAATGAAAGCCGATCTATTAACCGCTCAGGAATCGCTGTCCAATGGCACAATACCCCATGAAATCCACTGAGATCCTCAATCCAGTGATTCTGGTGCACGAATGCATTCTCTTCTCAGGTGGTCTCCTTGAGCATCGCGATTATCTCCTTCTTTATCAGAGAGCTCACAAATGCCCCATCGGCCTTTCCTCTGAGCTGTTCCATTGCGAGGCCCATTAGAGGCCCGATTGCCCTCTCTCCTCTCTCCCTGACGAGCTCCCGTTTTGATGCAACAATCTCTCGAACTATCCTCTCGACCTCAGATGTCCCGAGTCCGACAAGTCCTGCTTCCAGCGCGGATTTTTCCGCATCCTGCTCAGGATGCTCAGCCATCGCTTTCAGGAGCGCTGGCAATCCCTCCTTTGCGATCTTGTTTCTCGATAGGAGTTCGAAGCAGTTGAGGAAATGACGTTCGTTCAATCTGTAGACGGGCACACCATCTCTTGCCAGCTCCACCGGTGTCGACTCGAGGGTTCGCACAACAAGAGATGGCTGTGCTCCATATCTCCTCACTATCTCCTCGAAGAGCTGGTAGTTAGATGATGCGGCCATGATCTTTGCCTGCTCCTGATTGAGCCCGTAAACCCGCTGGTACCTCTCAGCCCTCTCGATGACAAGCTCAGGCAACTTCAGCTGCTCCACCATCTCTTTATCGATGATGACTGGAGGGACATCGGTCTCAGGGTACATCCTCGCAGATCCTGGCAGGGGGCGCATATACTCGGATGTGCCATCAGGCAGCGCTCTTCTGGTCTCCTCAGGAACACCCATAAGCGCCTCACGGGCGCGCTCTATAACCGCAGCCATCGCCTTCTGGGCTCGATCAGGCTGTGCTGCCACCATCACTGCAGCATCAAGCTCGTCGCAATGTAAAGATCGCCTGAGCGATTCAACCTCCCCCTCTGTTATGCCATATGCCGGCAGTTCATCGGTATGGAATATCCCGCCCACGCCGGCGCGCTTCGCCCTGTCGGAGAGCTCTGTGCCGAGGCGCCTTCCAGGCTGCAACTCTCTGCCTATGAGACCCTTAAAACCAGAGAGCTTTGTGGCCAGAACGACGCCGCCGTTGGCTATAGCTCTGCCTATGACCTTTGAGCGCGTATTCGCGAAGAGCTGCGTAACGTCGATCACATCCCCATCGACTCCAGCGCATCTCCCGCTCAGCTCCTCTCTTACCTGAAGAAGTTTCAGCTGACGCAGGACCTCGAGCTCCACAATCCTCTCTATGAGGTTCAGCTCCTGCACGCCCTTGATCTCGACTCTTGCCCCTCCTGCTATCGAGACGTTCACATCCTGGCGGATCGTGCCGAGGCCGCGTTTGACGCGCCCCGTCGATCTGAGTATCATGCCGATGTGCTGCGCCACCTCTCTCGCGTGCTGTGGCGATACTATGTCAGGAGCGGTCCCGATCTCGACAAGGGGTATGCCGAGCCGGTCTAGGGAGTACACAACCTCATCGCCCCGATCCTCGATGATCCTCGCAGCCTCCTCCTCGAGGCAGAGTATACCTATACCAACAGGCCCGCAGGATGTATCGATGGATCCATTGGAAGCGATGAAAGCGGTCCTCTGGAAGCCGGAGGTGTTCGAGCCGTCTATCACGGTCTTGCGCATCGTGTGGACCTCGTCAACGATGCGCATTCTCAACATTCGCGCGATTATCAGGGATATCTCCAGAGCTTCGCGGTTGATCTCCCTGGGAGGCTCTTCATCGGCCTCTACGAGGCATGTTGTATCGTACGCTTTGTATAAAAACCTCCTCGATACGAGGGTCTCCTCAAGGGCAGCCCTATCTATCTCACCCAGCTCGCTTCTCGCAGGCCGGAGGTACCTGAAGAACTCGAAGTTGGACTCCTCTACCTCCCTGTGGACCGTCGGGCATCTGCAGAACAGCTTGCATTTCGTATCCAGCTGCTGATGTATCTCTATGCCGCAGACGAGCCCGATCTTGCGATAGTCTATCTCAAGCGGAGAGTCCCGGTCTATCATCGATGGTTCATTCTCCTTGTTTTGATGGCCTTACACGTTTGGAGGCCTCTCTGATGTCTTCCGCTCTAACGGTCTTCCTCTTAGCATGGTTGGCCCAGTCTATCGCTTCCTTAGCGATCTCGATACCGTAGCTCTCCAAAATCGCTGCAAGTTCCGTGCTCGCATCTTCGCTCACTCTTTTAGCCCCGGCCATCCTGATAAGCCTGGCAACTGGGGCAACAGGAAGTATCGCCACTCTGCTCCCTCCATAAACCTTTGGCTCGAATTCGAGAATGCCAAAAGGGTCACTTTATTGCATTCGACCTTTCTTGGATCCATATATACCTTTTGCAGAGATTTAAAAGCGATTTTCGGGAAGAAAGTCATTTCGTCCATCCTTTCACAATGCCAATCTTATTATCCATCCGTGCAACCTAAAAAATATGAAGTCGGAGCCAAGTCCAGCTGAGCGAGTCTATAGAGGTATTAAAAAATCCGGCATAGATCTCGTCGCCTCTGTACCATGCGTGAATCTGGAGGAGCTTCTCGAGCTGATCTCATCAGATCCTGATATACTGCATATAGCGGTGACAAGAGAGGAGGAGGGGGTCGGTATATGCGCAGGCGCCTACATGGGGGGCAAGAGGCCAGCGATCGCAATGCAGAACTCCGGCCTTGGAAACTGCATAAACGCCCTTGCATCTCTCGACATGCTCTATGGAATACCACTTCTCATGCTGATCAGTCATCGCGGGACAGAGGGAGAGAAGCTTGTGGGCCAGCTTCCAATGGGAAGGCTGACCGAGCCGCTGCTGGAAGCGATGGGCATACCCTCTATGAGGCCGAGACCTCTCGAGGTTGAAAAGATCATACAGAACGCCTGGATTCAATCTGAGAGCAAGAGTGTACCGGTTGCGGTTCTTCTTGACATACCTTTCTGGGAGGGGAGATGAGGCGCATAGATGCTATAGCTATCGCGGCTGAAGAGGCGGATTCCTCGGATGCTCTCCTTGTATCAAACATAGGCTATCCCAGCAGGGAGCTATACTACGTAAAGGACAGGCCTGAGAACTTCTACATGCTCGGTTCGATGGGCCTCGCCTCCTCGATAGGACTTGGCCTCTCGCTTGCAGTTAGTAAAAGAGTAATCGTGATTGAGGGAGATGGCTCGGTTCTGATGAACCTCGGCACACTAGCCACAATCGCGAGCTTCGCGCCGCCGAACTATCTTCTCGTCGTGATGGACAACGGCGTTTACGGATCCACTGGATGTCAGCCAACAGCCACCTCAAGATGCACAGATCTGGCAGCAATTGCGAGAGGCGCAGGAATAAGGGATGTGAGGGTGGCATCAGACGAAGATGAGCTCAGGTCCGCGATATCTCGAAATGGCGTTGTGATAGCAAAGGTCGAGCCCGGGAACGCAGAGGTACCCGTGATACCTCTATCGCCGAAGGAGATAATAGACAGGTTCATGGCGAGAGCCGCTCCACATAGGAGGAGATCCTGAAGCTCCCGTCGAGTATTCTGCTCTTCAGCATCCTTGCAAGCTTCGAGGCGCGAAGGCGATCCGATTGGCGTATCGAGACCGGTATCTCAACGCCCTCTGGAGAGCGAAGTGAGCCCAGGCGCGCATGAAATACATCCGGGCATATGCTCGAACACAACCCGCAGTTAAAACACAAACCCCGATCTATGGTAATGGAATGCTCGGACTTTATCGCCCCCGTCGGGCAAGCCTCCTCTGCTGGGCATCTCAGGCAGCCCTTGCATGCATCATGCATAATACGAACCGTGAGATCCACATCCCTCCACACCTGTCCGTAATCTGCCTCCCAGAGAAGCGATCTCGTCTTGACATCCATTACAGGAAGAGTTGTGGAGGATTCTGGCTGCACTATCGCGTTGAAGACCGTTTGGCTCAGCACAGGGATCGGCACAGCCCATGAGGTTATGCATTCCGGCCCCGCGGACGTCACAAAACCGCCCATGAACTCAGACATCATTCTGTGCATATCAGCGAATCCCGAGAGGTTTGGCCTTTCAGGAGAGCTTCTCGTTCCGGTTCCTATCACGAACCCCTCAGCGCCATTGATGAGAACACGCGTCCCGACGCCAATGGTCTCCAGCAAAGGATCATTCTTCAGCGGATTCAATATGCCACAGCCTGAGAAGGATGCGCCCTGAAGGGCTGGCGGAAATGGAATGGCATGGAATATCGTCTCCAGGGGCTCGCAGCCCGTGTTGACGAAGGCCGAGTAGTTCATGAAGGCGTGCCTGGTGCCGAAGATCTTTGCGTAAGGTATCTCATCCAGCGTTATATCTCTTCTCATCTGCCGCCCATCAGAGGTCTCAACCTCCACGCTGACGTTCTTTCCGGAGACGAGATCTCTGAAAAGATGGCCGCCCCCATACCTTTCATCTCTGTGCGCCGTCCCGAATATCATCAGATCCAGCTGTCCGAGCCTTTCGTTGGGGCAGGGGCCCACGTGTGCTGGAACCCCGTTTATCCTTACGCTCCTCGCACGTATGAAAGAGTCGCGCTCCGAGAATCTGAATGAGAGAATGGCGTATGTTCCGCTCATCAAAGCCCTTGTAGCTGTCGTCACCAAGTCAACATCACGCAGCTCATCAAAAGAACCAGCATCTACAAGAGCCGCAGCTTCCTCGGCAGTGAGAACAGTGGCCTCACCCTTGCGTATGCGCTCATCTATCTCCTCTATCGATCTCCTCATACGGACCCTTGGCAAGTCCTTCGCTCTTGCATGATTTTAATGTGATGTTTTGGCGATGAAGTGGGAAGCTCACCCTTTAGTTCGCTATGCCGATAAGGACTGCCACGCCATCAAAATATGTGAGGCATGCCTCTCGCCATCGATCTCTTAATCCGGATCTAAAAAGAGGTTTGGATGGGATCACTTCACCGGTCCAAGCGGGAGTATGACCCTTCCATGCGCTTCATTCAGAACCTGCGCAAGGCCTGTGTATATCGCAGAGAAGCCGCAGATAATTCCCTCATAGCCAGCGATGGTACCAATTGCTGCGCTGCCTGTAGCATCTCTGGCAGCGAGCAGGAAGAAGAGAACGGCCAGAGAGAGGAATACAAACTGCAGAGCTCTGTTTGCTCTGAGCGTGCCAAAGAACATCACAGCTGTGAACAGACCCCACATGAAGAGATACGCTGTCATCGCTGGGAGAGATGCCTTCTCTCCTAAGTTCATGCCAGGCATGAGTATCAGCCCGACTAGTGTAAGCCAGAATAGGCCGTATGAGGTGAACGCCGTGGTTCCGAAAGTATTGCCCTTCTTCCATTCCATTATTCCGGCTATTATCTGCGCAATCCCTCCGTAAAAGATCCCCATGGCCAGTATCATCGCGCTCAGCTCGAAGTAGCCGGCGTTATGCAGATTCAAGAGCACGGTGGTCATGCCAAAGCCCATCAGGCCGAGAGGTGCCGGGTTCGCAGTGGTATCGAGCACCTTGATAGGGGTGTCTAGCGTCTTATTGGTCGCCAAGTGTCAATCCCTCCTTATTTATGAGCGGTGATAAGATC
>CAZMZV010000013.1:15855-33410 GCA_964570975.1 uncultured Methanotrichaceae archaeon
GTCTTATTGGTCGCCAAGTGTCAATCCCTCCTTATTTATGAGCGGTGATAAGATCATAATATTAATTTGTTACCCTAAAGATATTAACTAAAAATAATTCTATTTGCGTATTTGTTATCCCTTTTAAATACATATTTGAGAAAATCAAACGATAAATTATTTCAAATATCTTAAAATGATCTCTTTTTCGCGAAATGATCTCACAGTCTTATCTAACCGGCTCTTCCCTTGAAGAGCGGCGTACTCGTATAAAAATCAACTGTATCTGGTGCTGTGTTGAATAATGTTCAGAAATCAGATAGAAGAGGGCCAATTCATACGAATAAAAAATTTTGATAAGAATAGATATCTTGAGACCGCATCGTCTCGAATTATTCAAGATAGCAGCATCTGGACCTCGCAGGATCAGCGAGACACTATCCCCATATGATGCGATTCTCGAGCGCTATTCGATGAATCGGGCCCACGGACATTTCAAAGCGACGCTCTGAACTTGATGCCATGCTGCATAGCCGGGAGTCTCGAAAGCAGTGAGAGATCCCTAGGGAGTGATTACGGAGCTTCCGGATAAACTTATATAGAGCTAACTTGATTGGATCTCGAATTGCTATTCATTGTTTGGAGGATGTTTATTGGCTAGAAGGGCACAGAGGAAATCCGAAAAGGCAAAGGTCAAGCAGTGGTATAAGGTCCTTGCCCCAGAGATGTTCGGCCGCACGCCTGTAGGCGAGACGCTCGCCAACGATCCGAACAAGCTTCTCGGCAGGGTTATCGAGACCACGCTGGGCGACCTTACAAACAACTTCTCGAAGCAGAACGTCAAGCTCAAGTTCAAGATAGATGCTGTAGCCGGAGATACCGCTTACACTAGGTTCATAGGCCATGAGATGACCACCGATTACATCAGATCGCTCGTCAAGCGCAGGACCTCTCGCATCGATGCTGTGGTCGACGTGACGACAAGCGATGGATTCGTGGTGAGAGTCAAACCCAGCTGCTTTACCGTGAAGAGGGCGAGAGCAAACCAGGTGAAGGCGATAAGGGAGATCTCAAGACAGGTGCTACTCTCTAAGAGCGGTAATATCGATCTCAATGGTCTCATCCAGGAAGTTGTGCTCGGCAAGTTGTCTCTCGATATCTACAAGGATGCGAAGGCCGTGTATCCGCTTCGCAGAGTTGAGATAAGAAAGACAGAGATACTCGCAGGCCCAGGAGAGATCCCGCAGCCTGCGCCTGCTTCAGCTCCCATAATCACTGCAGAGTCATGAGCCTTAGGGTGGGGCTTGTCCAGCTCAGGGTCTGCGGAGATCCCGATGCGAATCTAGCTAGGGCTGTAGATCTTGTAGAGCGGCTTGTTGAGAAGGGCGCGAAGATAATCTGCCTACCCGAGCTCTACCGGACGCCATATTTTCCGAGAGAAGAAGATGCGGAGGTTCAGCACTACGCTGAGACCATTCCGGGCGAGTCGACCGCGAGATTCTCAGAGATAGCGAGCCGTAGCTCTTCCGTGATAATAGTGCCGATCTTTGAGAGGAAGGGGAGCGAGTATTACAACTCTGCAGTTGTGATCGATGCAGACGGCTCGATAGCGGGCGTGTACAGAAAGATGCACATCCCCTACGACCCGATGTTCTACGAGAAGAGATACTTCCTTCCTGGAGATGGATTTAAGGTCTTCAGGACTCGTTACGCAGATCTATCAGTCCTGATATGCTACGATCAGTGGTTCCCCGAGGCGGCGCGCGCCGTGGTCCTGGGCGGGGCGGATGTGATATTCTATCCCACGGCCATTGGCAGAATAGAGGGCGTTGAGGAGGTCGAAGGCGACTGGCAGTCAGCATGGGAGACCGTCCAGCGAGGGCATGCGATATCGAATGGTGTGCATATAGCAGCTGTGAACAGGGTCGGTGAGGAGGGGAGCATATCCTTCTGGGGCGGCTCGTTTGTATGCGACTCATTTGGAACTGTGATCGCGCGCGCCGGCTCGGATGAATGTATCGTTCTAGCGGATATAGACCTATCCAAGAACATCATGGTAAGAGATGGCTGGGGTTTTCTCAGAAACAGGCGGCCTGATGCCTATCACTCTCTGCTTGTAGATCCCGGGAGGCGTGCTGCGACGCCACGTGCTGATGGCTACCACATGCCCCCTGAGTGGTCGCGCCACGATAGCGTATGGCTTGCATGGCCGCATGACACAGATACTTTTCAGGATATCGAGGCCGTAGAGCGATCTTATGTCTCTATGATAAGAGCGCTTCAAAAGAGCGAGATCGTGGAGCTTCTCGTCAGAGACGAGGAGATGCGGGAGCGGGTCGAGAGGATTCTCGAGCGAGATCTAGAGATGACTCGTGTGAGAATACATACAATAGATTATGCGGATGTATGGCTCAGAGATTGCGGTCCAACATTCTTGGTGAACGAACAGGAAAAGCAGCTCGCTATGGTCGCCTGGAACTTCAATGCCTGGGGTGGCAAGTACTGCGAGCTGATGGGTGATGTCAAGATACCCTGCCATATCGCACGCGATCTCGGCATAAGATGCTACAGACCCGGGATAGTTCTTGAGGGCGGCTCGATAGATGTCAATGGCTCGGGCACCCTCATCACAACGGAGCAGTGCCTGCTCAATCCAAACAGGAATCCTCATCTGGAGCGGTGGGATATCGAAGCATATCTCAAGGATTATCTGGGAGTCGAGAAGATCATCTGGCTCAAGAGGGGCATAGCGGGCGATGATACCGATGGACATGTCGATGATATCGCACGGTTCGTCTCCCCAAGGAAGGTGCTAACGGCTCTTGAAGATGATGAGGACGATGAGAACTATCAGCCTCTCATGGAGAACTACGAGATACTCAGGCGCGAGACGGATCAGGATGGAAATCCCCTGAAGGTGATTCCACTCCCAACGCCCGGCTACGTTGGGGATGAGCAGAGGCTGCCTGCTAGCTACGCAAACTTCTATATCGGAAACAATCTTGTCCTTGTTCCTGTATTCGGCCGTAAAAATGATGAAAAGGCTCTGAAGATAATAGGCGCTCTATTTCCGGAGAGAAAAATTGTCGGGATCGATGCGCTGGCCATGGTACACGGGCTGGGAACGATACACTGCGTGACGCAACAGCAACCGGCTGTAGCAGAGCGTCTCTGAGCTTTTCGAGACTGCTCTGCAATGAACAAACCGCTCACTACAACCAAGAGCGTTCGGTCGTCGAGAGGTTGATGTGGATCTTATCCGATTTTTGAGAATTTGGCACGCATCTCAAAAATGTTCAACAAAGAATGTCAGATTCGACTGAACGAATCGGATGCAGAGACCAAAATCTGCGCGGCGCGTTCTGGATCTACCTCTTCAGACGGCTCCTCTCGTCCACCACAAGCTATTAAAAATCCTAGTATCTTCGGGTTTTTATGCGGCTACTCTTCGGCAGGCCGGTCAGGGGTATAATTAATCGCATCAACGATCTCAGATCGAAGGGATACCTGATCCAGGCCATGGATGCTGCCATGGTTGTGAGCGAGAGGCATCCCGTTTATGCGGCAGAGAAGGCCATAGCAGCATTTCAGGAGGGAAGGAATGTTGCAAGAGACCTCGGCATAGAGATCTTGAGGTATGCATCAGGACAGAGACAGATTGAAAAGGCCCTCTCATTGGGAGTCTCGGACGAGACGAAGCGCGTGGCCCTGCTTATTGTGGATGACCTCGAGGATAGCGAGGTAGAGCGATTGGCGGACATGCTCATAGAGCGCGATGATTGTGGAACATCATTCGATGAGGAGAGGGTGAGAATGTTTTATGATATAACCGATGCTGAGATCGAGGCGGTTGGGAGAGAGAGGATACCGGATCTGGTTCTGGAGAGGGTGGCACTTGTCGATGCATACAGATGAGCTGCTGTTCCGCGCTGGAGGAATGCCATGAAAGAGGAGTTCTACACACAGAAGCGCTGGCTTAACTGGATGAACAAGGTCAAGGAGAGCAAGTTCAAGCTTCCGGAGTCTGAGCAGGATACCACAGGCGCAGTCTTCGTCTACATCATGGATGACGTTGTCCTCGCCTGCTTAAAGGTTATAGCGAGATGGGAGAAAGGGCTCATAACACAGGATGATGCGCTTTCGACCATTAGGAGCATAAGGGATATCGTATCCTCGGAGCAGGAGAGCCTGGGAGAGGATGCGGATATGATGCTCGCCTCTTTGAGGACGTCACTGGCCGCTGTTTTTGAATCATGCAACAGCTATATTCTCAGAGATTTCAATAAAGATCGTTCTATAGATGAGATGATAAAAGATGCCATAGAAGCGGAGAAGGATGGCCGAATAGATGATGCGCTCGCGATCGTTGGGAACATAGGTGCGAGGGTCATCGGTGGCGAGACGCCACCCGAGATCCCAGATATGGAGTACTGCATCGTGGCCGAGCTTCTCGATGGTATCGATGCAATTGCGGCAGCGATGGTCGGAGACAACAGCTACAAGGAGGAGGACGGCAGCCCAATCGATGAGGATATATGATCTATTCCGTTATGATCTCGCAGCCGCTCTCTATTACTATTACAGTATGCTCAGCCTGAGAGACCAGCGAACCCTCTACATCCCAGAGAACCGGATATCTGTGGATCACTCCCGCGCGATACAAGTTGTTCAGAGCGTAATCGACGCTCTCCCCCTTGAGCCACCTGCGCGCAAATGGCAGGCCTTTAAATCTTCTCTCCACCTCCATGAGCAGCGCTCTGGCCCTTTTGTCCCTCAAGGGTTTGCGAGCTGCAAGCCCGAAGATCTCGACCGTCGGCGACTCTGATATCCTTCCAGAGCCGGTCGTCGCGAACGGCTCTATCGCGATCACATCCCCCGCTTTCAGCTCCACTCCCCCTGTACATGATCTGTTTGGTACCGTAGGCTCTGTGTGCGTGTTGAACCTCGCGAGACCATGACCCGTCAGATTCGAGATCGGCTTGAATCCATAGCCCTCAATTGTCGATTCTATCGCCCTGCCGATATCACATGTGGTGACCCCTGGCTCGACGATCTCCAGGGCAGCATCCAGCGCTGCCTTTGAGGCCTCCACAAGATCCGAGTTGCCGCTCAGATCGACTGTAACTGCTGAATCTGCGATGTATCCATCGACATGCACCCCTATATCCAGCTTGACCATCTCCTCTCCGAATACAGCGGAATCACCGGCCTTTGGGGTGTAGTGTGCAGCTTCGCGATCTCTCGATATATTGCAGGGGAATGCAGGCTCTCCGCCCAGCTCTCTGATTCTGTTCTCGACGTACTCTGCGATCTCCAGCAGGGGGACGCCGACATCTATTCTCGCTGATGTCTCGCGGATCACAAGAGCCAGGATTTTGCCAGCGGTTCTGTATTTTCTCAGAGCATCATCGTCCATATCGAGAGGCGCTCATTGCGCGCGCCTCACTCACCTCCAGCTTTGAATCTTCTCTCCGGGCCGTGGATTAGCGAGCTACGCTTTGAGCTTCTCCTGTGCGAATTTGAGGCCGGACTCTATGGCGGCTTTTAGCCCTCCGACGTTTGGTCCGCCGCCCTGCGCCATATCCGGCTTGCCCCCGCCGCCACCGCCGATGTACTTGGAAGCAGCTCTGATCATCTCAGATGCGTTCAGCTTCCTGTCGATGCCCGATCTTCCAACGGCGATGACCAGTTTAGCGCTGCCGCCGCTCGCCCCTCCCAGTATCGCGACCATATCCCTCTCGGCCAGCAAGGCCGCAGCTTTGAGCAGCCTCTCTCCATCCACATCTCCCATATCTTTCGCGACCACCTTCACGCCGTTTATATCCACCGCCTCCGAGGAGAGCGTGAGGAGCTGCGCCCTGGCGATCTCTTCTTTCAGCTGCTCGATCTCCTTCTGTTGCGCTTTCCACTCCTCGAAGAAGCGTGATACCGTCTTTGGAAGCTGCTCGATGGGGACGCGGAGGATGCTCGAGGCCTCCTCAAGTATCTCATCCCTCTCCTGTATCCTCAGCACGGCCGCCTCGCCTGCAGCGAACTCTATCCTTTCGACGCCATCCTGGATACGCTCTGTTCTCAGTATTTTTATGGGGCCTATCATTCCCGTGTTTGTCACATGCGTTCCGGCACATGCCTCTATGTCAGAGCCAACCCGGACCACCCGTATCTCTCTGCCCGGAGGCACGCCCCCCTGGTACAACTGGAAGCCGAATATCTTCTCCGCATCCTCGCGCGGCATGAACTCTGTGTACACGGGAATCATCTCCATGACGCGCCTGTTCGCTTCTAGCTCTATCGCCCGCAGCTCCTCTGCAGAGATCCTCTTGTAATGGGATATGTCAAGCCTTGCCCTGTCCTCGCTCTTCTGCGCACCGGCCTGCCAGACATGCCTCCCCAGGATGCGCTTCGCGGAATCGTTGATTATGTGGGTGGCGGTGTGGTGCCTGGCATGCGCGATCCTCCTTCTCATATCTATTCTGCCTACAACACTATCGCCCTGCGATAGGCCTTCCGGATGATCGACCTTATGTAGAACCACACCCTCCACCATCTGGACATCTGTAACATTGAACTGCTGGCCGTCTCGCTCAAGCACTCCATGATCCGCAGGCTGCCCGCCGCCTTCTGGATAGAACAGAGTTCTGTCAAGTATCACGCATCCCTGAAAGAGGCCGAGAACCGTGGCCTCGAACTCCTGATCGAATGGCCTGCTGTAAAATAGCCTCTCGGTTGGTTTGAATGGTATCGAGAGGGGCTCTGCCTCCTTCTGTTCCGCCTTGATGTGTGTCGAGGCAACAATCGAGTAGAAGTTATCGGGAAGATCGACATCCACGCCAAGCGCATTTGCGGTCTCCTTCGCGATCTCTGGGGGAATTCCATGCGTATCGTAGAGGGATATGAGCTCTGAGAGCGGTATGCGCCCTCCCTTCTTTGAGTAGTGTTTTGCTATCTTCGAGACCAGCCTGCTGCCCTTATCCAGGGTCTCAGAGTATCTCTTCTCCTCCAGCTCTAGTATCTCAGAGATCGTCTCCATGAGCTCCCGCCAGTCCTGGTAATCGAGTTTTGCTATCTGCAGCTCGACGAGATCTGAGAGCGGTACAGAGAGTCTCAGATCCCTCATCATCTTGAGCGTCCTGCGAATCACCAGCCTTGCCAGGTAGCCCGCCTTCACGTTTGATGGTATTATGCCATCGCCAAGCATGTAAGCCAGGCATCTGGTGTGATCCGAGATCGCATAGATCCTCTCCACAGGCGCCATTATGCGTTCGAGCCTCTCGGGCGAGGTGCCTATGCTGACAGCGATCCTCTCCCTCAGATCCCTCATCGAGGCCTCGCTTAGATCTATCATGCCTGCAAGCCTTGCGTTCCTTGCGAAGATCTCCGCGTATTCCGGATCATCCAGATTGTGCTCTATCCCCGCGAGCTCTGATAGCTTTTCCACCATCTCTGGGAATACGGCATCGTATATCGTCGGTGAGCCCTTCGAGGCCCATACAAACCTCTCCAGGCCGTATCCCGTATCCACGATGTAATTATCCATCTTGCTATACCGCTCGCCCTTTATGTTGTGCTCTCCCTTAGGATCAAGCTTGAGATCCATGAATACCAGAGTCGCGAGTTCGAGACCGCCAACCAGCACCTCCAGGCTCGGCCCGGCATTTCCACCGCCCGCCCATGGCGACTCCTTGTAGGTGATGCTCTCGGGATTCACCCCTAGCCTCAGTAGGAGCTCATCGCAGAGGGCCACGGTCCTGTCCTTCCAGTAGATCTCACGCTCTCTTGTGTTGAATACGTGATGCGCCATCATCTCGAAGGTGGTGAGATGCCTCCCGCTCTTTCCCACAGAATCGAGATCATCCAGCCTTATGCATGGCTGTGAGATCGTGAGGGGATTCGCCGGCGGTGGCACCTGGCCGGATGTGACAAATGGCTGGAAGTCCGCTATAGATGCTATTGTGAGGTAGATATCATCTCTCCATCTTGCAACAACCGGATACCTCTGAACTCTGGTATGCCCGTGCTCCTCGAAGAATCTCAGATAGTATTCGCGCATAGAGTCGAGGTCCATCTCTTTTTTGAACACTGGAGAGCCTATGAATGAGTATGGATCGCAGGGTGGGTCGCCGCATGTTTTTCTGGATGCATCCCTAGTCCAGAACCTTCCGCCGCAGCTCTCGCATACCTTGCGAACAAAGCCCTCTGCCTTGAAGAAGTCCAGTTGATACTCGTCCTCGGGGAACATATCGATCTACCATCATGATACCAGGATCTGTTGAATAAGAGCTACAATGATCAAGAGCTTAAGAGCAGCTCGGATCACGGTCTCCTCTTTCCAATACGTCCTGATACCAAAGCGAATATCTTATCAGCTCTAAAAGGCTTTCTGAATCCATGGACTCGCCCGAGTTATTTCCGTTCGGCCGCCACCCGAAGCACGTGCTGAATGAGATAAAATGGCGCGGCCTTCCCCTGGAAGAGACCGAGGTCGAGATACTACACAGAGGCGCGCCATCGAACAGGATTCGCGTAAGAGCCGATGAGATCGAGCTGGGGAGATCCTTCTTCACCTACAGGGATACCGAGATCCCATATCACAGGATTGAAAAAATAATATACAAAGGCCGCACGGTCTTCTCCCGATCCGATATCGTCAAGGGTCTCTAATTGACCCTGATCACCTTCAGGAGGGAGCAGACAGGCACGCCGGCGATGCTCTCCACGCCCTTTTTGTCGATCAAGACTGCTATGACATTCGTCTTAGCGCCATGATCATCTAGGTAGGCGACCGCCTCCTCCAGAGTTCTTCCAGATGTGATGACATCGTCCACGATAACACACTCTTTTCCGTCCACCTCTGAGAAGTTCGTGCTCAGATTCCCACGTGGCTTGACATCCTGTGAGACGATCTGCTTTGTCGGCATGTATACTGCCAGCCCCACTCCCATATGGTTCGCAACCATGCTCGCGAGAGGCACGCCGCTTAGCGCCACGCCCACGACCATATCCACATCATGCTCCCTCTCATCGAGCACATCGAATATCATCTCCGATATGGCCTGGGCGATATGGCTAAGCCTGTAGGCGCTTCTTCCTATCATAGACCAGTCGACGGAGATATCCTTCGGCCCAGGAACCGCGGCACGTTCGCCGCGTGTCAGAATCCATGTGACGGTCTCGCTGGAGATGTTCAGCTCCTCTGAGATCTGGCCCTCTGAGAGGCCCATCGATCTCAGCTCAATCGCCTTTTTTATAAGATCGTCCATACTCTTCATGACTACCAACCCTTCTTTCTCTTTCTCGGAGGCGTCCCGCACACTGGACAGATGTCGCCCTCAAAGGCTCTGCCGCAGCCAGCGCATCTCTGTGTGCGTTTTATAAATCTTTTTATCCCGCGCTGGGCCACCGGCTCAACCTTCAGCCCCAGATGGACAGCGACATTCTGCAGCGCGTAATCATCTGTCGCAAGCGTCGCGCCGTATTCGATGGCCTTTGCAAGTACCTCGAGATCAGTCTCTGACAATCTGGGGAGATCACCGGTCTCTCTTGCAGCCTCTCTCGCCCTCCTCAAAGCATCAGAGGTCGCAGCTTCGATCCTGACATTTGCGATCTCGAACTTGATCTTGGAGCGGAGATCCTTGAGCTCCTGCTCCACCGATGGAACCGTGATGACCTCGCCTTTCAGCAGCTTCCCCACTATGAATACAGAGGCGTCTGCAACTACATACACATTAAACCAGATCGAGCTAATAGTACTTGGATCTTTTTACGAACGAGACATGCATCTGAAATCACGCGGCTGTGGTCGATGCGAACCTGAGCTTTCTCACCTTCATGCTCGATAGATCGATATGAGGCACTATGCCCGGTGTGGGCTGTATGTTCATCTTCTTCTGAAACTCGGTCTGCCCCTGCCATGTGCCGCTGTTTATCACTGTTACGCCTTTGTATCTTGTTATTCCCAGTATATGGACGTGTCCGCAGTGGAGTATTGAGGGCACCCTGTCTATCACATAATGGTCCTCCACCTCCGGTGCGACTGAAACTCTGTTTCCGTATATCGGGCAGAGATGTCTTCGGCGCAGCATCTCGACCATAGCGAGCTCAGGCTCTCTGTATGAGAGGCCGGGGACCTTGAGCACGAAATCGTCTATCGATCTGCCGTGGTATATGAGTACGGATCTGCTCGAGAGCGTCACCCACGCGGGATTCCCCACGAATATCGTGTTCTTCGGAAATAGCTCCTGGATCTCTTTTGGTAGAGCCGGCTGGGGCTCGGCCTGTCTGACGATATCATGGTTCCCAGGGGATATCACGATCTTTATATGAGGGGGTATACCCGAGAGGAGCTCTGCTGCGAGCTGGTACTGCTCGTAGATGTCCTTTATCTCGAGCTCGTCCTCCTGGCCGGGGTAGACCCCGATACCATCGACGATATCTCCGGCTATTATCATGTAGCGCACGCCCGAGCTCAATCCCGTAGAATCCTCGCCGGAGAGCCAGGAGACGAAGCGTTTCCAGGTATCGGTCAGGAACTTCTTGCTCCCGACGTGGAGGTCTGAGAGGAAGAGAGCCCCTCCGGATGCCTCTGTGAGCGGCGCAGGCTGTGCCTGGAGGTCGGGCCAGACGATCGATTTCGCGAATATCCTGCGCTTGCCATCGGAAGTTCCCGTGATGCCCACGACCTCATCTGTGACCAGCTGCATCGACTGCTCGAAGGCCGGCGAGTCCTTCTGGAAGATAACCGTGACCATGCCGGTCGGATCCTCCAGCTCCACTATCCTGCCACGGGGTGTGCTCCTTATCTCCATTATCATGCCTATTAGCGAGACATCCCGGCCGGCTGTGTGCATGCCCAGGCTCTCTATCGGCCTGGAGCTCATCCGCCTGCTGAGGAGCTCGTGCAGTTTGGTGTACCTATCTCTGAAATACTTCACGAAGTCGGAGTAGTTCCCAAGACATGTGGATCTGCCCGTTATGTCCTTCAGGACCTCTACATGACAGTCTGATTGATGAGCGGATGATCCAAGAGCGGATTTCACAGCCTCTGGTTCTGCTTGGAGCTCTCTGCTCACACCCCTCTTCTCAAGCCCCTCCTTTCTGTTGAGCAGAGAGCGTATGTGCTCCGCGCTCACAACCACCGTGTTCGCGTCTATATCGCCTATCAGACGCTCGATGGAGCTGTCGTCCTTTTCAGATAAGATCTCCAGCGCATCGGGCGCGAGCTGGAATCCCCTCTCCGCGAAAATCTGAACGATCTCGAGCATCGAAAGTGGTATAACGTCCTCTGCAAGATAAACCTCCCGATGAAGCTATCGTATACTCTGAGCGGGTTGCCGTCTTTCGTAAAGGATATCATATTCGTGATAGCGGTGGTCGGCGGCGTCTCTCTCCTCTCCCAGGCTCTTCTCGGCATCTGGACGCCGATGGTCGCGGTCGAGTCGGGGAGCATGGTTCCGAACATGAATATTGGAGATATCATAATCGTCCAGGGCATATCGAGAACTGAGATCGTCACATGGGAGGAGGGTGAAGCGAAAGGCTACAGATCATTCAACAATCCAGGCGATGTCATTCTCTACCGGCCCTACGGCAAGGATAAGCTGGGTGTGCTGGATATCATCCCCGGCATTCTGGGGATCGGAAGCAGTGGAGATAAGGCCACGCCCATCATCCACAGAGCGATGAGGTGGGTTGAGAAGGGCGAGCCGATGTGGGATGGCGGGCCGCCGGCGCCGTTCGCAGGCTACATAACAAAGGGAGATCACAACGAGATCATCGATCAGAAGGCTGGACGGGTTCTGGGGGTGCCGAATTATTCCTACATCGAGGCGAATCCACAGAGATTCAGGGAGACTGCTGAGGGCATAATCGTCGACAGGGAGACCGGGCTTGTCATATACCGCCAGGGCAATACATCATATGTGACTGACGGCATAAGCTATCTCACACCTGTTCGCGAGGAGTGGGTCATCGGTGTTGCGCGATACAGGATACCGTATGTGGGCTACGTCCGGCTGATCCCTGAGATGGTGATAGACTGGTTGCGCAAGCTCATCTGATAGAGAATAGCAGAGCGCGGACTCCGGTCTTCGGGTTGGCGAGAAGGTCACTGGGTTTAGGGATATGCGTGGGGTAGAACCCGTCTCGCCACAACGGCCATGTGGTCTCTGTGGTACGGCAGATCCACCTTCTTCAGGATCTCCACGCCGCTCAAACGCTTTATCTCCTCCTCAAAAACATCTTTTGATCTGGCCGTTGAGTCTATGGACATCGCCTTTATCATGAGAATCATCAGACCCCCCGGCTTTAGGTAGATGGTGGCGTTCTTGGATGCTATCTCCGCTTGATCTCGCTGTGCGACATCCTGGTATATGAGATCCACAGGTTCCACGATGCGCCGGTACATCTCCGGGCGCGCTGCATCTGCTAGTATCGGGATTATGTTGTCGCGCCTCTCGGCCAGCACGAGCAGATCCCTCATCGCTCTCGGGGAGATCTCGACCGCGTAGATCAGGCCATCAGCGAGCAGATCGCTCAGATAGCTCACGGTGGCGCCGTTCGCAGCTCCGAGATAGAGGATACGGCCATGGGGTGTTATCTCGTCCAGGCAGGGGTATCTCAAAAGAAGGGCTGCGAGCTTCGACCTTCTCGCATCCCATACCCTAAGCCCATCGATGATGCGCTCTCCATAGAGCGGCTCTGGGCTAACGGAACGGGTCGCGAGGCGATTTCTGTCTATGAGGTATAATCTGGGGAGTATCTCCCTCATAGCTCCGAGCCGACCGAGGTCGTGGTCAGCTTGACATGCTTCACGCCCTTCAGCGCCATCATCCGCTCTGCGGCCCTCCTCACCTCCTTTCCCTCGCCGCGCAGTATGATGACCTCGAGGCAGTTCTCCTTGTCGAGATGAACGTGCAGGCTCGAGTTTATGATGCCTCCAAATTCGTGCTGTATGTCTGTGAGGTTATCTACCAGGCCGCGCTGGTGATGGGAGTACACTATCGTTATAACTCCGACGCGCTCGCCCTCGACATCGCTCATCCACTCGTAGTGTATTATGTAGTTCCTGATAGCGTCCCTTATCCCCTCAGATCTCGAGGAGTAGCCACGCTGCGTTATGATATCATCAAAACGGCTCAGCAGTTTTTCCGGAAGCGATACACCAATTCTCATTAGCTCCTGTTCCATGAATTCACCACCATTTATTTTGGTCAGATATAGTAATAAAGTTATTGCTGAAAAATGTTACTATTTTCTATTAAGTTGCGCAATTCAGAGTTTCATCCTCTGAGATCTTCGCAGACGAGATACCGTCAACGTTTTTAATCCCCCAGCAAATCGATCAGGCATGCCCGATGCGATGATCATATGCAAGAGATCTTTTCTGTACGAGAAGCTCTTTGAGGAAGCGGGGGCTGAGGTTCATTTCGTCGAGCCTGAGATGCTCTGCAGCCCGCTTCTTCCGCGAGCCAGGGTTCTCATCATCCCCACGGGTTTCGCAAACGCGCAGTACTCCACCGCTCTTAAGTATCTGAGAGCATGCAGCGGTGGCATAGAGCGATTCGTGCGATCCGGCGGGGTTCTCCTGGTCTTCGGTCCTCTAACTGATACACACGACTACGACTGGCTGCCAGTGCCGGTACGCTATCATGGCGAATACACTGAAGCATCTGATATCAGCTGCGAATCTGAGGCCTCGCTCTGCGGTAGCTGCGGGGACTGCGACGGCTATCTCGAACCGGGCGAGGGGTTCGAGGTTCTCGCCAGAGACTCTCGAGGAAGACCGGTGCTCTGCGCTGCGAGATACGGGGAGGGCATGATATTCGTAACATCCATCCACGAGTTCCCATCGGTAGATTTCGTGAGGTTCGTGATATCCAAGAGTAAGCCGGCGAGGTTGGTGTGATTGTACAAGAGAAGCGCTCTGAGGGATGAGCTGAACTCTCTGAATCTCGCACCAAAGAGGTGCGTTCTTCTCGTGAATCTCAACACTGGCGAGAGCTGGAGCTTCGATTGCTATAATGATGCCATTGAGTTCATGAAGGGAAAAAAGGGAAGGTGGTATATAACCGCAAATGTATAAAAAAATTTATAGATGGAACTCTATGTGGAATGGTATGTAGAATACCCATATGAAATAGAGCACCATCAGTACAAGACCCAGCGGGACTCCCAGCCTGGCCCACTCCTTGCTCGTGATGTTTAACTTGCCCGCGGATATGATGTTGGGAATGTTACCGGGGATCAGCATACCGCCGGATATGAGCAGGCCCATGAGCACAGCCTGTATCTGGGTTATCTCCATCGATGGGCTGAGCTCAGCAGCCGTGAGTGTGGCGTTGTCGAGGATCGCCGAGACCATGTTCACCCAGTAAAGTATCTGCGGCGGAATTGTGAGGAGGTACTTGTCGATGACAATCTTCATACCTCCGCCGAGGAGGAGCAGTGCCATGATGAAGATGTAGACCTTAAGAGCTCTGACGAAGACATCTCGCAGGCCGCCATCCTCTGTCGCTGCTTCGAGGCACACCTCTGCGCCCTTCTTGCCCGTGAAGAACATCGCGAGCAGGCCCATAGCCAGACAGCCGGGTATTATGTATACCGCCAATCGGTTGAATAGGAAGAAGAACCCTGCGTTGTAAGGCGGACCCTGGAGTTTTGTGATGGCTATCGTCGAGAGCGGCTCGCCGACTGGCGTGAGAACTGCGCCAAGGCCGATGGAGAAGCATGCTATTATCACGATATTGATCTTGGTCTGCCTGTCGAGAGGCATGCAGTTGACGAGCTCGACTAGAAGCAGAGATGCTATTATCGCTGTTATTATGCTCGAAGAGAGGCCCAGTATCACCACCATGAGGAATACTATGATCTTTAGCGGCACGGCCTCCAAGATCCTGGCCATAGCTCGCTGCGCTGTTGACCTTCCGTAGTGGAAGAGCAGACCTGCTACGAGCACAGCTGGAACTATTCCCTTGATTATGGGCTCCTTTATGGCCTCCATCACAAGCTCCATGTGCCAGCCGATCGTCTCTATCTTGTGCGGATCACCAGCGTAGAGCTGAGCGAGAACCTCCTTGCTCTCAAAGCCGGAGAGAGTCACTGCAATAACACCCATTACGAATAGAAAAGCCTCTAGGTTGTGCTCTATCTTCCTGACCATGAAAGGACCAACTAGTACAACCAGAACTATCGCAAATAGCCCGATATCCACGGGCGTCGGCTGTAATGCCATTGAATCACCTCTTTTCTACATCCACAACACTGAAAGTTTGTTCTCGAATGGCTTTAATCTATTAAATGGTTTTGGTTTTCGAAAGCTGATGATCGATAATCAAAGGATCATTTCCATTACTCGTATCATGAATAGAAATCAAAATATTGCCGGTCATCCCCACGGATCAACCGGCTAGTTTTGCTCTTATGTTCTCCATGAAGTCGCAGGCTCCGCCTATGCACGGGCCCCTTCTGAGCGGCTGGTCCTTAAAGAGTATCCTGCGCTGTATCTCGAACGAACCGAAGTACTCCTCGTGCTCCTTCATGCTCCTCTGGCCCGGCTTGGTCTGCCTGGCGTCCAGCATGAAGTATCCCGTGAAGTTGTCGGCGGTCTTGAACTCCGCGCCTCTCGCCAGAGAGCCCGTCTGGTAGAGGTTGAAGTTCTGTAGCTTGTACTCCATCGCCTGGAGGTTGTAGCTCTCGCGCACCTTCGCACCTATACCGCCAAATGCTATCGAGCTTCTGAAGCTCTCGCTGCCCATCAGCGTATCTCCTGGCGCCAGGGCCACATAATCATCTACGGCGTCCTGCTCCTCGAAGTTCGGGTTTCTTCCTTTTGCCCTGTCCACTAGGTATTCATTTTTTACCAGCGCCTCGACGCTGCCGCTGAAGTATACGTCCTTGTTCGATTTTATGCCCGAGTTCATCGATCTGACGTCTTTGCTGAGCTGGAACTGGCCGCTGCCGCTGATCATCGTCTCAGAGGCGTAATCGAATCCCTGGACCTTGAACCTCTTGCTCTGCGATGAGGAGTACGCGCCCGGGGCAGTGGCCGTGACTTTGAATGTGTACTCACCGCCCATCGCGTTCGTCGCCGGAGTCACTTGTAATGGCTCAGAGACCTCGCCTCCAGCCGGTATGCACATCGTCGTGGAGGTCCAGCTGAACCAGTCCACGCCGCATGTCTCCGGGCTGACCGTAACTGTAGCGGTGAGGTTCGTGTAGCCCTCGTTTCTGACAGTGACCATATAATCGAGCGTTCTTCCGGGTGTCGTGTACTCTTTGTCCCTCTCATTCACCGGACCGCTCTGCTGCACGGATACCACCAGCCTTCCAGGGGCGATCGGCGCTGGAGGAACTGACGGAATATCAAAAGAGCTCGTGGGATACGATGACGGGGCATAGGATTCCGAGTACGGAGGGCCTGTGGATGTGCTCTCCTCCACGGTCGCGGAGGCCTGGCATATCAAGAGAGCCAGGATGAGAATCCAGATCACATCTTACCACCTCAAAAAATTGGGATGAGACTGCTTTTAGCAGTCAACACCCTCGCAAGGAGAGGGCTTATGCTCGGCGAACGGCGCCTCGTGGAACTTGATCAGCTTCTCTACCTCGAAGTTGCCTGTGAACGACTGGTGATCCTTTATGTCCTTGTAGAATATCTTGTGCCACTTGGCATCGGTGCCCCATGTGCCGTTGAAGTAGTTCCTCGTCTCGAAGCCGACTAGATGCGTCGGGCTCACGTTGTACTTCAGGTTGTACTTCTCCGCCTCTGCCTGATCTGGATTGACTTTTTCGCCATCCCAGCCCCATGGTTTCCCGGTCGCCGGGTTCGCTGTCCAGTGTCCGGTTGGATCTGTGGACGAGAAGAATACCTTCTGCTCCTTCTCCATCTCCGTTACCGCGAAGACCTCCTGGACCTCCGCGCCAATGCCACCGTAGAACGCCTTGGAGTGGAGGTACTTGCCGCCGACGAGTGGTGTATCTCCAGAGTAGGTCATCTTCATCGTCTCATACAGGTTGAGCGGCAGGCTCTTGGACTCGTTCGGTCCTGATCTGTTCAGCCTGCTCGCGTTCTCGGAGAGGAGATGCTCGGAGTCGAGCTCGAAATCGCCGTCTCCTGCCATGACATGGTAGTACTCGAGAGCGATCTTCTTGTCCACGATGGACGTGCTCATGTCGATAACACCTGTTCCGGCCACCTTCTGGGCCTCGCAATACTGCTCATACTGTCTTGGTTCTGGAAGTGGTGGATTTGCCGAAGCTAGATTACATGCTAAAACAGCCGCGATAAACATCGCCGCTATTACTACTCCCTTCATTCAATTTCACCCCCTAAGAGTTTATCTGAGATGTTCTCTCTCTTGTTATATAAATCTTATTTGTCGAGGATGAGATGGACGAAGAACGACTGCGAAGAGCGTATAGATCGAGGGACAATAGTTTATCCGGAAAAGTATTCCTTTGAAGTTCGAGAAAAATAGTTTGACCCCTCTGCAGGGGTCCTACGCGTTTATGCGTTTAGATGCACGGGAGCCAGTCGACGCTTATCGCGCCGCAGGTCGAGTTGCCCCAGAGCTGGATGA
>CAZMZV010000014.1:0-13532 GCA_964570975.1 uncultured Methanotrichaceae archaeon
GAGCAACAGCCGGAATAATCAGAGGCGTGCCTGTATTCGCGCTTCCCGGATCTCCTGCGGCAGCATCTCTAGGCATAGACCTGATTCTGAAAGAGGTGGAGCATATCCTCCAGCATGCACGAAGTTGATGGGAATGACCCCCATGAGATGAACAAGGTGCGCAGCATCAGAGCAGCCAAAGCTACTGCTACTCGTGGGAAGCTGCAAAAGGCTAAGAAAAGCTAAGGCGGCCAGATCTACCTGGCGGCCTTTGCCACGCGCTCTACGCTGTCCTTTCTGCTCACGGCGAAGCTCTTGACATCGTAATTTGCAGCTGCTATGATCTCGTCTGCCAGACAGCTCTGTATAGAGCGTTTGCTCTTGAACGATGCCTGCCATGCGCCCTTCGCTATGAGCATGAGCGCGGTATCAACACGCCTCTGAGGCGCGGTATCCACAGCCTTGGGGACGGTGATGCCTCCGTATTTGAGCCTGACAACCTCTTCGCGTGGCCCTGCATTTGCGATCGCTTTGACTAGAACAGACAGCGGATTCTCCTTCGTCTTGCTGTGGATTATATCGAATGCCTCCTCCACTATGCGATATGCTGTCTGCTTCTGCCCTGTATTCTTCTCCTTCCTCATCATCTTGTTTATCAAGCGCTCGACTATGTGGAGCTCCGACTTCTTGAACTGCTGCTTGGCATGCCTGCCGCCTGAGTACAGCACCAACCTCGGCTGCAGGTTTATGTAGTTCTTCACGCTTGGATCCGGGAACTCCACCTCAGAGGCATCCCATTTGCCAAATACCTTCACAAGATCACCTTACCGGTTTCTCCTTGCGGCCCGATACCATCTCCTCGAGTGAGACGTTGTTCACCGCAACCACTTTGAACCTCACACCCGGGATGTCGCCCATCGATCGGCCCATTCTTCCGCCGATCCTTTCGACAACAACCTCATCATGTTCATCTATGAACCCGATGGCGCCATCGCCAGGACAGAACGCTGTAACCTGCCTTCCGTTCTTTATCAGCTGTATTCTCACGCACTTGCGTATAGCTGAGTTCGGCTGCTTCGCCTCAACGCCGACCTTCTCCAGGACTATTCCCCTCGCCCTAGGGGCCCCACCAAGCGGGTCTGCTTTGACCTTTAGCCCCAGAGCGCGCCTGCAGTAATGCGGGTCGCTCCACCTCAGCTTCTTCCAGTCATCTTTTATCTTTCTGGCCGCATTGATTCCCATTCCCATTCAATCACCGTTGATCGTGAATGCAACTTTAGGCGTTGTGCCGCTTACTGGATGATTATATCGTCTACGCCATGATGCCTTTGTGCCAGCATTTTGGCTTTAAGTATATTGCGGCCATCACGCCCTATGGCAATACCCTTGTCCTTGTTAGCTACCTCTACATAAGCCAATCGCTTGTTATTCTTATCGACAACCATGATGTTCTTGACATCAGCGGGCTGGAAGAGGTTCGCGAGAAACTCCTTCACATCATCGCTGTACTCGACGATCTCTATCTGCTTGCCGATGGATTTCTTCACGCGATTTATATTGCTGCCCTTTCTCCCGATCGCAGCGCCCATATCGCCCTTCTGTATGACGAATATGATTCTGTCATTCTCCTCGTCGACGATGCAGTCCCTCGCCATTCCGCCAGTAAGGCTCTCAAAGAGCGCTATGTATCTGATCCCCTCTGTAGTGAGCTTGAACTCACTCATTCGCAACACCCCGGATCTCCCGGAGGAGCGCCATTATCTCTGAGTCGCCGGGCTCTATTATAGCCAATGCCGCTACCGGGAATGGTTTTCCACATGCCGCGCCCAGATCCTTTCCAGAGCTCTGATATGCATATACCGGAACCTCAAGGCGCCGTATCTTTTCCCGCATAGTCTCTGGGCAGTCTGAGGCGTATATTATTAGCTTGGCATCTCCCTTGAGGCCATGCTCTAGGGACTTGTTGGAGCCAAGCACGACTTTACCGGTCCTGATAGAACTCCTGAGCGCTCTGTCGATATTTATCATCGAACTACCTCATCAATCCTTTTTGCAACTAGCTGGACATCTCCTGTTCCGAGCTGGATCGGCTGGCCGACTATGACGTTCTCGGTAACTCCTTTGAGATCATCCACATCGCCGCGAACCGCGGCATCCAGTATGTGATTAACGGTGACCTCAAAGGCAGCCCGTGCCAGAACGCTGGCCTTCTCGCCCGAAACGCCATGCCTGCCGATCTGCTTTACATCTCCATCACAGGTCATGATATCTGCTACCAGCATGATATGCCTGACATCGACCTGGAGGCCCTGCTCGCGGAGAGTCTCAGTTGCCTCATTGATTATAGCATTGCGAGCGGCCTCGATTCCGAGGACCTCGCATATCTCATTGATATTGTTCGTCTTGGTCCTGGTGGGATCGACGCCCTCGAACTCCAGGACCTCCTTCAGGGATGAGCCCTCTGTGTAGAGGACATACTCATCCCCCTCCTTTCTTATAACCACGCGCTTTATACCCTCGATGCCCTTGAGGGTGATCCTCTTTATGCGTTCGACCAGCTGTAACAGCTCTCTGTAAGAGGGCTCCTCAGGGGCCGTTATGATGGTGTTTCCTTTCTGATCCACTGGCAAACCCGTTGCCTCTCTCAGCTTCTCGGCCACCTCTTCGGCAGTGATCTTCCGCTGCGCCATCGCATCCTCATTGAGCTCTATCACCACATTCATCTCTGCGAGATCCGTGGCTATAGAGCCCAAGTGCAGTATAGAGATGCCCTCTATGGCCCACGCCACCTCTCTGGCCATGTCGCGATCTGATGCATATTCGGGCAGCAGTCTTATCGTCATCGTGGGCGTGGATGGCACCTTGCGAGCATCCAATATCTCGATCAGCCTGGGAAGGCCTAGAGTGACGTTGATCTCTGCAACTCCTGCGTAGTGGAACGTTCGCATGGTCATCTGTGTGCCAGGCTCTCCGATCGACTGCGCGGCGACAACTCCCACGGCCTCGCATGGCTCGACTTTCGCGTGCTCATAATCCTCGACGACCTCTTTGATTACCTGCTCGAACTGCTCGTCTGTAACCCTCTCAGCCTCTTCAAGGCCTTTTACAAGCGCCTCCTTTATGCTGAGTGGAAGGGCGAGCTCTTCTATCCTTTTGAGCCAAGCATCAGAGAGCTTCATGCCTTCTCACCTGCGAGAACCTTTTTGATAATACGATGCACATTCTCGGGGCTCGCATAATCTCTCCTTGAGGGGTCGACGCCGTCCTCGCCGTATTCGAACTGGACGATCATACCGCGCGTCTCTCTCACAGTGCCGTCGTAGTTCACCTCCAGATCCTGGAGGGCATTGACAAGTCTCCGCTGCAGGTAGCCGCTCTGAGAGGTCCTTATGGCGGTGTCCACCAGACCCTCTCTCCCACCTATAGCGTGGAAGAAGAACTCCGTGGGCGACAGACCCTTCTTGTAGCTGGACTCGACAAAGCCGTGCGCCTCTGCACCGAGGTCTCCACGCTTGAAGTGGGGGAGTGTTCTGTCTGTATAGCCGCGCTTAATCCTCTCGCCTCTTACCGATTGCTGGCCGACGCATGCGGCCATCTGTGTCAGGTTCAACATCGAGCCGCGTGCGCCCGAGACTGCCATAACGACACCGCTGTTGTCCAGGCCTAGATACCGCCCGGCGATCTGTCCCGCGGAGTCTCGGGCTTTTCCCAGAGTCTGCATTATGCGCATCTCCAGAGTCTCCTCGAGCGTGCGGCCGGGCAACGGCTCGAGCTCGCCTGCTTTGTATGCCTCTATCAGCTTCTGCACATTATCTTTAGCGGTCCGTGTAACGTCCTTGATCTGCTCAGCAGCCTCTCGCGGTATATCCTCGTCGCTGATTCCAAAACTGAAACCCGCTATCATTATACCCCGAAGAGCCAAGAGGGTCATGCGGTCCAGGAACTGGCTTGCAACCCCCGAATCGTACTCTTTGATTATACGATCTATGACCTTGCCCTTGAAGGCGCCAACCGCCTCTGCATCTATGGTTCCCTTCAGAAGCTTGCCGTCGCGAATGACTACGTACGCATCGTTCTCGCATTCCTCTTCCTTGCATACAGGACAGTTGCTGCAGAAGTCTGCCTTGAATTTTAGGTTGAGACCCTTCGGCAGTATCAGGCTGAAGATCTGCTTACCGGTCCAGTAGGCCTCGCCGTTATCGTCATAGCCCGCCGGCTCCGGGATCTCATCTATCTCGAGCTTCTTTAGGACCTCCATGAGCATCTCTTTATTGAGCCTGCGCTCCTTGTGGGTCAGAAGGAAGCTCCCAGTGACGTAATCGTGTATTCCTCCTATAATCGGGCCGCCGAATCTCGGCGAGAGGATGTTCTCCTGGACACGCATCAGTATCTCCGCTTCTGCCCTCGCCTCCTCGGTCTGCGGTACGTGCAGGTTCATCTCGTCGCCATCGAAATCCGCGTTGTACGGTGGACAGACCGCTGGATTCAGCCTGAATGTCTTGTAGGGCATCACCTTGACCCTGTGCGCCATTATCGACATCCTGTGGAGCGAGGGCTGCCTGTTGAAGAGCACTATATCCCCATCGGCGAGCTGCCTGTCCACCTTCCAGCCGACCTCGAGCTGTTGAGCGACCTCCTGGCAGTTTCGCTCTGTGACCTTGACCCTTCTGCCATCCGCACGCGTGACATAATTGACTCCTGGATGGTTATCGGGCCCTCTCATCACGTACTTCCTCACGATCTCGATGTTTCTGGGGTTGACCATGATGGGAACGGTCAGCTCCTTTGCGACCTCTAATGGAACGCCGACCTCGTTGATCGAGAGATTCGGATCTGGTGATATCACAGTGCGCGCGCTGAAGTTGACACGTTTTCCCGAGAGGGATCCCCTGAACCTGCCCTCCTTGCCCTTGAGCCTCTGTGAGAGCGTTTTAAGAGGCCTGCCGCTTCTATGCCTTGCCGGCGGAACCCCTGAGACGGTGTTGTCGAGAAATGTCGTGACGTGATACTGCAAGAGCTCCCAGAGATCCTCGATGATGAGCTGGGGCGCGCCGGCCTCGCGGTTCTCCTGGAAGCGCTGGTTTATTCTTATGATATCCACAAGCTTGTGCGTCAGGTCGTCCTCACTCCTCTGGCCGCTCTCAAGTGTTATTGAGGGTCGCATCGTCACAGGAGGCACTGGCAGCACTGTGAGTATCGTCCACTCGGGCCTCGCTGTCTCTGGATTCATGCCCATGACCATTATATCCTCATCAGAGATCTTCTCGAACCGGTCCCTTATATCAGAGGGCGTGAGCTTGTGGCCGTCTTCTATGTAAGAGAGCGGCCTCTCGAACTTGATCTCCTTCTGTGGCGCGCCGCAGTACGGGCATACCTTGTGTTTCCTGGCCTCTGAGAAGACCTTGTTGACGACATCCTCTGTGGGCTGCCCGAGCTCCTCCAACGTCCTTATCTGTCGCAGAAACTCCTTCTTCTCCGCATCGGAAAGCATGAGCTTTGAGCATTCCCTGCATATCGCTCTCAGCACCTTCCTTATGAGCTTCGCGAAGCCTACATGTATCACAGGCGCCACTAGATCTATGTGCCCGAAGTGGCCTGGGCATTCTCCCGGCCTTCCACCACAGGTGCGGCACCTCAGACCTGGATCTATTACCCCCAGGCGCGGATCCATCAGGCCCATCTCTATGGGGAATCCATCGTCGTCGTAGGTATCGGCTGTTATGATCTTGACGACACTCATCTTCCTGAATTCCTGCGGAGATATCAGGCCGAATCTTATCTTGCCAATTCTCTTAGGAACGCTCATTGCATCACCTAAACCGCATCCTCCAGAATGAGGCGTGGTGCCACACCCAGGGACTTGATCTCATCGAGGAGGAGCTTGAACGCGTAGCTCATCTCCACAGGATATATATCGGAGTCCGCTCCGCAGACCGGGCATAGATCTACGTTTCTCCTCCTGTCGTGTATCGCTATCACACCGCATTTGCTGCACACAAGCTCCGTGACCTTATCGGACTCCTCAACAAGCCTCTCCTTGAGGGCTAGGGCCGCACCATGTGCTATGAGCACATCGCGCTCCATCTCACCAAACCTGAGACCGCCCTCTCTCGCTCTTCCCTCAGTGGGCTGTCTCGTGAGCACCTGAACGGGACCGCGAGAGCGTGCATGCATCTTCCCTGTGACCATGTGGTAGAGCTTCTGATAGAGGATGACGCCCATGAAGATATCTGCCTGGATTCTCTCTCCTGTTACCCCATCGTAGAGCACCTCCTTGCCGGTATGAGAGAATCCGAGTCTTTGCAGGGCGCTGCGCAGATCCTCCTCCTTCTCCCCCAGGAAGGCGGTGGCGTCGATGAATCTGCCATCTAGAGATCCCACCTTCCCGCCTATCATCTCCAGAACATGCCCAACTGTCATTCTCGATGGGATCGCATGTGGGTTGAGCAGAAGATCCGGGACCATTCCGCTCTCGGTGAAGGGCATATCCTCCTGCGGAAGGAGAAGGCCGATCACACCCTTCTGACCATGACGAGATGCGAATTTATCACCCAGCTCAGGAATCCTCTGATCTCTCGTCTTAACCTTTGCGAGACGGTTTCCGTTCTGGGACTCGGTGAGAATCACCATATCGACAACGCCCCTCTCGTTCGATCTCATCGTGACAGAGGTCTCACGCCTCTGCTGCGGGCTTATTCCGAACTCCGTCGGCTCCTCCAGGAATCGCGGCGGGCTGGTCTTGCCTATGAGCACATCATTTGGCCCCACATCGGCGTTTGGATTGACGAGGCCATCGACATCCAGCTGGCCATACGTCTCAGATCCTCTAGCGCCTCTCACCTCGAGATCGGGTATCTCGAACTTATCCTCTTGCCCGCCCGGGTACTTCCTCTCCTCTGCCTCGGATACCCTGAAGAAGTGCGATCTCGCCAAGCCCCTCTCGACAGCGCTCTTGTTCATGACAAGGGCATCCTCTATGTTGTAGCCCTCATAGGCGAGAACCGCCACGACGAAGTTCTGGCCGGCTGGCCTTTTATCAAAGCCAATTGCCTTCGCGGTCCTCGTGCTCACTATCGGCTGCTGCGGATAATGTAGGTAGTGCCCTCTCGTATCCGGCCTCAGCCTGATGTTCGCCATCGACAAGCCCAGACACTGCTTGATCATGCCCGCGCCCATTGTGTTCCTCGGGCTCGCATTGTGCTCCGGGTAGGGGATGAGAGCGGTACAGATGCCCAAGATCAGCGACGGATCGACCTCAAGATGCGTATGCTCTGGAGTCAGATCCTTCTCCCAGATCGCGATATATGCGTTCTCCTCCTCTTCAGCATCTAGATACTCTATCTTTCCCTCACTCACAAGATCCTCAAAAGACGCCTCGCCGCTCTCAAGCCGCTTCAGATCATCCTCGGTGACGCGCGGCTTTCCGTTCTCTACTACAATAAGAGGCCTTCTCGCCCTGCCAGAGTCGGTGTTGATAACGATCTCGTTCGTTCTATCATAATACGCTACATTGATCTGATTGCTTATAACGCCAGATCGCCTCAGCCGTCTTATTTCAGCCACGAGTTTCTCAGGCTCTGGATGGTGGCCTACTATCTCTCCATTTATGAAAACCCTAGCATCAACCACCATAATCACCTACCGATCTGACACCGAGATTGATGAGCATGGCCTTGACCTCTTCATAATCCTCGACGCCTTTCGAGAGCTCGACAGCCTGAGCGAAGTTCTTCACAAGCCCGCAGTTCGGGCCCTCAGGCGTCTCGCTCGGGCATATCCTCCCCCACTGCGTCGCGTGAAGATCCCTCGCCTCGAAGTGTGGCTGAGATCTTGAGAGCGGGGAGATAACCCTCCTCAGATGGCTCAGCGTCGCCATGTAATCCGTTCTATCCAGAAGCTGTGATACGCCCGTCCTTCCTCCGACCCAGTTTCCGGTGGCAAGTGGATGTATCATTCTCTCCGTTAAAACATCAGCTCTGACTGTTGTTATCACATTCAGCTCACGATTCCTCATGCTCGCGCGCTCGAGCTGATACTTTATGTCTCTGGTAAGCCTATTGAAGGCGACTCTGAAGAGATCCTCCATCAGGTCTCCGGAGAGCTTCAGACGTTTGTTTGCGTAATGATCCTTGTCGTCCTCGCCGCGTTTTCCGAGCGCGAGCTCGAAGCATGCCTCGGCCATCCTTGATAAGAAGAGGGCCTTTGCGTATCTGTCCTTCTCCTCAACCCCTATGTGCGGCAGCAGATATCTGTCGAGTACATATGCCGCGCGCTTCTTCTGATACTCCTTCGCCTGGCCTGCCGCCACACGATTGCCTATCTTCTCAAGCGCCTCCTCAGTTGTCGAGACCTCGGCTTCCTCCAGATTTTCGAGCATGAATTTCATGATCTCAGGATTGTCCGAGACCGCCTTTACTATCTCCATATCGGTCTCAAGGCCGAGCGCCCTGACAAGGGTTACGAAGTTTATTCTGCCAGCAACCGATGGGAATGAGACCTCCAGTATCGATCTCTTTCCGCGCTCTACTATTACTAGAGACCTGTACCCCTGCCGCTGGCTGAAGACCTTTGCCACCTCTATGAACTCGTCGTATCTCTGGTTGTATTCGACGAGGATCTTGTTCGGCGCGAGATCCTCGAGAGTCATGATGACCCTCTCGGATCCGTTTACTATGAAGTACCCTCCGGGGTCCAGCGGATCCTCGCCGTAGGTTATCATCTCATCCTCGCTCATCCCATAGAGGTTGCAGACCTTTGACATGACCATGATGGGAAGCATTCCTATCATGGCCTCGACCGGCTCCTTCTCCTCGCCCTTCTCCACGATCGTCATCTCGAGCTTTATGGGCGATGCATAGGTCAGGTTCCTAAGCCTGGCATCGTTGGGATATAGCTTCTCAACAGACCCATCGGCTTCCATTACGACGGGCCTCTCCACTCTTATCTTGCCGAGCTTTACGTAGGTGGTGTTCTCTATGTTTGTCTCTATTATCCTAACCTCGTCTATGACCTTCTGCAACCCTCTGTCTATGAATTCATTGAATGAGTTTATGTGGTGGTGCACGAGCTTGTCCTTTGTAAAATAGGCCCTGTAAAGAACGCTTCTGTCCAACAAATCTTAAATCACCCTCTTCAATCGATAACGAGCCTGTAGAATATCGACTCCTTTGCAGTGGGACTCTTTCGCTTTATCTTTATTATATCCCCTACCTTAGCGCCTATCTCCTTCGCCACAGGATCCGTCACGTGGATCTTCGGTAGATGGCGCGCCTCCACACCGTACTGCCTCAGGACCTGCTGCGCCTCCTCCGGCGTGAGGAGGATATGTTCCGGTACTAGCTCATGATCCTGTACGGCAAACCGTTTCATTCGATCTCCTCCAGAGAAAACTAGCTACATACGGGCTCGGGGGGATTTGAACCCTCGGCCACCTGGTATCTTCATAAAATTTAAAAGCCAGGCGCTCTGCCTAACTGAGCTACGAGCCCCCATGAGCATACGAGCCCACGAACCGCGAACGTTGAGCTGCACTAACCTGGTATTGAAAAGAACAAGCATAAAGCTTTTTCCCTTTTTAGATGCTCCTCACAAGCCGGGCGATCTCATCTCCAACCTCAGAGGTTTTAGAGCTGCCGCCGAGATCGTAGGTTCTGATCCTACCCTCCCGCAGATTTAGCTCTATCGCTCTCACAACATCTCTGCCTGCCTCTTTCTCCCCCAGATGTTCGAGCAGCATTGCGCCAGCCCAGATAGTTGCGATTGGGTTTATCTTGTTCAGGCCCCTGTACTTTGGCGCGCTCCCATGTATCGGCTCGAACATACTGGTGCCCTCGGGATTCAGATTTGCTCCAGGGGCAAGCCCGAGACCGCCCTGTATCATGGCCCCGAGGTCCGTGATTATGTCTCCAAACATGTTCGGCGCCACAACCACATCGAACCACTCCGGGTTTTTGACAAACCACATCGTTATGGCATCTACGAAGTTGAAATCTGTGGTGACATCCGGATAGTCCTTTCTGACCTCTTCGAAGACCTCACGCCAGAATCCGTAGATATCGCTTAGCACATTCGCCTTATCGACGCTCGAGACGTGCTTCTTGCGCTGGAGTGCGAGATCGAATGCATACTTGATAACTCTTGTGCAGCCCTCCCTAGAGACCATGCCTATCTGATAGGCTATCTCATCGCTGTCCGAATCTATATCAAGGCCGAACTTCACGTTGTAAAGGGTCCTTTTCACCTCGAGATCTATGTGGCTTCTTCCGCCTCTGGCCCTTCCGCCCTGGCCTATGTAGAAGTCCTCCGTGTTCTCTCTGACCACAACGAAGTCTATGTCCTTTGGCCCTTTATCCTTCAGCGGCGTCCAAACACCCTCGAGGAGCTTTACAGGTCTCAGGTTGATGTACTGATCGAAGTAGAACCTCATCGCGAGGAGTATCCCCTTCTCGAGAACTCCCGGCTTCACCCGGGGATCGCCTATCGCTCCCAGATATATCGCTTTGTATCGACCGAGCTCTTTCAGGGTATCTTCGCTCACAAGCTCTCCTGTTTTTAGATAGTGGTCTGCACCTAGCGGAAACTCTATCCACTCTATCCCGAAGCCGTGCTTATCTGCAGCCGCTTCTAGGACCTTCTTGCCCTCAGCTATTATCTCAGGCCCTATGCCATCGCCTGGTATGACCGGTATCTGGTACCTCATACGCCTACCACCTGTTTCTTTGTGTAATTAAGAAGGCCGCCCGATCTCACGATCTCCTGCAGGAATTGCGGCAAAGGTGTTGTCGGATACGATTCGCCTTTGGAGATGTTCTTAACGGTTCCATTGCTGATATCCACCAGGACAGAGTCTCCATCGTCGATTCTATCGACATCTGCACAGATAAGCAGAGGCAGGCCGATATTTATGGAGTTTCTGAAGAATATCCTCGCGAATGACTTTGCAACCACAGCATCTATTCCAGCGGCTTTGATGGCAAGAGGCGCATGCTCTCGCGAGGAACCGCAGCCGAAGTTGGTCCCAGCGACGATGACATCTCCTGGTCGAACATTTCCTGCGAACTCAGGCCGGATCCCCTCAAAGAGGTGCTTGGCCAGCTCATCCGGGTCGTTTATAACAAGATATCGCCCAGGTATTATCACATCGGTATCGATATCGTTACCGAACTTCCAAGCTCGTGCCAAAATACCCATCTCCAACAGGTGGACTATCTACCAATAACAAAGCAGTATATTAAACTGATGGATATGGGCAGGGACGTGTCCGGATAAGGATTAAGTGTTTCAAGTGTTTCTGACATAAAGAAAGCGGTAAAGGTCCAAATTTCCGGCCTCAGAGCTTATCCGGACAGGTCCTGGCAGAAAGGACCAGGTCGGACTTAAACGCTTGAATGGTATCGGGAAATCACCATTCTCTGCACAATTCATGAATCCTGCATGATCCACATGCGCGTTTTCAATTAATATACACAACCTGATTTTTGTGTGAGCCATGCAATGGCTAGCGTTCAAAACCATTTTCAGCTTGGAAGTACTTCAGAGATATGGGGATCTGCTATGATAGAGTTGCTTAGAATGAGAAGGAGCATGCGGAAGTACAAGGATAGAGATATCGAGCCTGAGAAGATAGAGCTCTTAAAAGAAGCTGCACTTAGATCGCCGACATCTAGGGGCATAAACCCCTGGAGGTTCTTCTTCGTGAGAGATCCCATGAAGCTGGAGGCGCTCTCGCGGGCGAAGGAGAGCGGATCATCGTTTCTCAAGAACGCACGTCTGGGGGTTGTCGTATGCGCCAAGGAGGACGAATCCGATGTGTGGGTAGAGGACTGCTCCATCGCCTCTATAATTATGCAGCTCACGGCCCTCAGCCTCGGGCTTGGATCCTGCTGGATTCAGATAAGAAGGAGGATGCACACTGACGGCAAGACCTCTGATGAGTATGTGAGAGAGGTTCTGGGTCTTCCTGATGATCTCAGGGTCGAGTCGATAATCGCATTCGGATATCCGGATGAGACGAAAGCGCCGATTCCTAAGGAGCAGCTTGAGTACCATAAAATAGTCTCTGACTGAAATCACAGAAACGAAGCTGCACCCGCCGGCCAAGAAATAAGTTGCTAATTGTGCCAAAAGCTGTGGGCTGTGGGTTCTATATCTCAACCTATCTTGCTGTGTCCAGCAACTTTTGTGAAGATGCCTGCGAACCAGTTTCATCCCGACAGATGGCCTTTAGGTCATGAAGGTTTGAAAAGATGACCCCCAGCAGGCCTATTTTTCATTCCATAGGTGAGCTGTTGGTCATGAACGTTTTCGATATCCAGAAGCAACTGGCAGAAATAAGAACTTCGATGAGGATCTATCCCCAGCAAAGTCTCGACTTATTCAACACAGCGCCTCTTTCGGAGATGTTCCTCTCCTATGACCTGTCCGAATAGGATCTCAATAACGGAGAGGTGAGCTTTACGGCCTCTGATTATATCAACTGCTTTTTCCTCATCCGGCCAGGACCCTCTCGTATTCAGATAGCTTGATATAGCGGTTGCTGCTGGTTGAATAAGGCTATGGATATACTTATACATTCCATCTGGCTGATGCTGCCGGCATATCTCCCCAATAACTTCGCGGCTCTTTTTGGGGGCGGCACGCCGCTCGATCTGGGGAAGAGCCTCCCCGACGGTAGAAGAATATTCGGGAACGGAAAGACGATCCGCGGCACTATCGCAGGGATTGTTAGTGGAATGCTCATAGGTCTTATTCAGAACAGCATCTCAGATCTTGTGGGGCTTCCAGGGTTTGGGGAGGGCCGGGAGCTCTTTCTCGTCCTATTAGGGCTCTCGGCCGGCTCGATGCTTGGAGATCTCGCAGCCAGCTTCATCAAGAGGAGACTCGGCATGGAGCGCGGAGCTTCCTTCTTTCTCGTGGATCAGCTCGACTTCGTTATGGGCGCATGGGCTCTGACTTTTCTGCTGGCACCTGCTTGGTTTAACGATCGGTTCACATCCCCCGTGATAATAGTGGTCCTCTTGATAACACCAGTTCTTCATCGTTTAACAAATGTTATAGGCTATATGATAGGGGCTAAAAAAGAACCATGGTAGTATTAGGAAAAGATTGAATACAGATGATGCTGCTTTTGTATTCCAGGAGGTGAGATTGTGGCCGACTATATGCGAGGTTTTGAGCAGAAGAACATTCCGCCCGTGGGAGATGATTCAGGCAGGATGGCATATCTTCCAATGTTGGCAATTCTTGGGTTCGGCGTATTCTCCTTGATAGTCGCATATCTGGTAAAAGTGCTGGCCTGAGACCAGCTTATTTTTTCATGTAGATAGAACGCATCGAATGTGTATAAAGCGACTGAGTAATCGGACGCCCAAAGGCTCGCCACCTTGCTCCGATATTAGCTGGTGTGGCTGAACCTATCCGAATAAGAGAGAAGGTCTGGAAGAATCGCTCTATAGATGCTGGTTCACCAGAGTCATTTCACGATTATCAAGAAGGTCTTGTGGATAATTAGATAGACTTATATCTGCATAGCATATTTGCCATCAAAACCATAA
>CAZMZV010000014.1:13632-32938 GCA_964570975.1 uncultured Methanotrichaceae archaeon
GTGGATAATTAGATAGACTTATATCTGCATAGCATATTTGCCATCAAAACCATAATGGTGATTCGATTGAGCCTCTTAGATCATATCGACCCCGAGATATCAGCAATAATACGCAAAGAGCTGGAGCGCCAGAGAGACACGCTGGTCCTCGTTGCGGCGGAGAATTTCACAAGCCTTGCAGTTATGGAGGCACAGGGCTGCGTGATGACAAACAAGTACGCTGAGGGGTATCCGGGAAGAAGGTACTATCGCGGCTGCACATTCATGGATGAGGCTGAGAACCTGGCAAGGGATAGATGCAAGGAGCTCTTTGGGGCAGAGCATGTGAATGTCCAACCTCACAGTGGCTCCCAGGCCAATATGGCTGCATACTTTGCTCTGCTCAAGCCCGGGGACACCATCATGGGCATGAATCTAGATCATGGTGGTCACCTTTCTCACGGATCTCCTGTCAATTTCTCAGGCAAGCTCTATCGCGTAGTACCGTATGGTGTAAGCAAGAAGACGGAGATGCTAGACTACAATGAGGTCCTCGATATCGCTAAGGAATGTAGGCCAAAGATGATAGTGTGCGGCGCATCTGCATATCCTCGCATCATAGACTTCAAGGCTTTAAGGGAGATCGCTGATGAGGTGGATGCTATCCTGCTGGCTGATATAGCCCATATAGCTGGTTTAGTGGCCGCCGGGGTTCATCCAAGCCCGATTCCGTACGCGGATATTGTCACAACCACCACGCACAAGACGCTTCGCGGGCCGAGGGGAGGCGTGATAATGTGCAAAGAGGAGTTCGCACAGGCCATAGACAGGGCGGTCTTCCCTGGAATTCAAGGCGGCCCGCTGATGCATACCATAGCTGCGAAGGCCGTCGCCTTCAAAGAGGCCATGACGCCTGAATTCAAGTCTTATCAGGAGCAGATCGTGAGGAATGCAGCTGCTCTCGCAACCAGACTCATCGAGAATGGCTTCGAGCTGGTCTCCGGCGGCACTGATAACCATCTGATGCTCGTTAAGCTCCTCAAGGAGGGAATAACGGGAAAGGAAGCTGACGAGGCTTTGGAGTCAGCCGGAATAGCCCTGAACAAGAATATGATACCTTTCGACCCGCGAACGCCTTTTGTCACAAGCGGTATAAGGATTGGCACGCCAGCAGTTACCACGAGGGGCATGAAGGAGAAGGAGATGGCTGAGATAGCGGACCTCATAACAATGGTGCTAAAGGACATAAAGAATCCAGCCACCATAAGAGAAGTGCGTGCGAGGGTCAAGGAGCTATGCGATAGATTCCCCCTGTACCCTGAGCTCGGATGAGGTGGTCCCTTGCTAATAGATGGAAAGGCTCTCGCCTCAGATATCGAGAGAGAGACGAGAGCGAGAATCGAGAAGCTTGGAATCAAGCCATCTCTTGCGACCATACTGGTGGGCGAGAATCCGGCATCGCAGATGTACCTCAGGATCAAACATGCCGCATGCGCGCGTGTAGGCATAAGATCAGAGAACATCGAGCTGCCGGTAGATGTGGATGAGCGCATACTGCTGCAAAAGATTGAGGAGCTCAACGGGAGAGAGGATATCCATGCGATTCTCCTTCAGCTTCCGCTCCCAGGGCACCTGGATGCTCGAAGGGCCATGATGAGCATAGCACCACATAAAGATGTGGATGGTTTCCATCCGGAGAACATGGGGGCTTTGCTTATCGGCACAGAGCGGCTGGTTCCCTGCACTCCGAAGGGCATAATATACGCGCTCGAGCGGCTGGGGATCGGTCTCGAAGGCGCGGAGGCTGTGGTTGTGGGGCACAGCAACGTCGTTGGAAAGCCCCTTGCAGCTATGCTTCTCAACAGGAATGCGACTGTGCAGGTCTGTCACGTCTACACAAAAGATCTCGCGGCTCATACAAGAAATGCTGAGATCCTGGTGGTTGCAGCAGGCGTTCCAAAGCTGATACGAGCAGATATGGTCAGAGATGGTGCTTACGTCTTCGATGTGGGGATCAATAAAGTCGATGGCAAAACCGTTGGAGATGTCGATTTTGATGCGGTCAAAGATAAGGTCGCAGGCATCACACCAGTGCCAGGAGGCGTAGGTCCGTTGACCGTAGCCATGCTCATGAGCCAGACTGTAACCGCGGCAGAGCTCTCTCTCAGAGGAGCGAGATCATGAGTCTGGTAATCGCCTTCTCGGGCAGAGATGCGGTAATCGCGGGAGACAGGAGAAGCATAGCGTTCGCCGGAGACTGCAGAGCTTTAGAGGATGAACTATACTCCGGCAGGATACATAACGATGAGGAGCTGCTTAAGAGGGCAGGAGAGCTCTCCGCCACGATATACGTCTCGGACAACAGGGAGAAGGTCTGGCGTGAAGGGGATGTGTTGGTGGGAGAGGTAACGGAGGTATCGGCATCGAGCAGCAAGAGGAGGAGGGTCTATGTCACCTCTGGTGCATACCTTATTGTAGATGTTGTCGATGGGAATGCAACTATCTCCGGAAAGGGCGGTACCTCTCTTGTGATCCTCGGAAATAGGTATACCAGAGATGCGGCTGGAAGAGCTCTGCAGAGGCTGAGCAGGATCGATGCCCAGTCTGTGATGGATGTCATGAAGAAGGTCGGCGCTGAATCCGCCACGATGAGCAAGGAATACACTATGCTGCGCGTAAGCACAAAGCATGGCGATCCTGCAGCACACCTCATGCAAACATTCTTGAGGGATTGCGAGAGAATGGGCTGGAGGGTATGAGGACGGCTGTCGTGCTGGCTGGAGGCGAGGGAAGAAGAATTGGTGCTGAGAAGGCTTTTGTGATGCTCTGTGGCATACCCCTGGTAGCGATAGTATCTCATAGAGTCGCAGATGTCGCAGATGAGGTCGTGGTCGTCGCCAGAGATGACAAGCAGGCGGAGCGTTTAAGATGCGCTGTTCCTGGATGCAGGGTGGTTGTAGATGCAATTCAAGGTATAGGTCCTCTTGCCGGTCTTTACGCAGGAATGCGCGCAGCCCGTGGACGTTATGCATTTGCAACCGGCTGTGATATGCCTTTTCTAGATGCTGAGATACTCGATAGGCTCTTCCTACTAGCAGAGGGATATGATGGAGCTGTTCCTTCATTGAATGGCCTTCTCGAGCGGCTTCATGCAGTATATGATGCCAAAAGGCTTGGAGATGCCTGCAGAAATGCCATCATTCGTGGGTACCGGAGGATATCATCCCCACTATCAGAGCTGAACATAAATCTCGTGGATGCAAGTGCTTTCAGGGAGATAGATCCCGAGCTTCTGAGCTTCTTCAACATTAATACCATCGAGGATCTCAGGAATGCTGAGAGAATCGCAGCAGAACGGTATTACAGGAGAAGAGCTACGCTCCCAGAAAAGTCTGGATAGTGATAGAGCGAATTACCGTCTGTATCGTTGTTAAGCGGTGTAGCAGTCATCACCAGTGAGTTTGGAACATATAGACAAAAAGACTGATGTCGCTTAAACGCCCTCCGATTTATGCATATTAATCCATATTTCGCAGCAAGGAAAGAAAGTTGAATATTTGGTATGAAAATGCCTCCGAACTATTTTTCATCCTCACGGATGGCCGTTAGGCCATGAAGGTTTTCTGCATAGCGAGTCAAGCTATAGTACCTCAGCTCCTCAACCATTAGGCAAAGGAGAGGGAAATGTGGCACATAATGAGAAAACTTCTTTTAATGCCTCTATTCCGAAGATGCATTCTGATTGCTTCAATATCATGAGATTCATCAACAATCAACCTCGTCAGGCTTTGTCCTTGACCGAACAATACCGATGTTTATCTTCATGCCTTTCACGACTTGCTCAAAACGCTGGCTGTCATGCTTATTGCTAGGACCGATTAGAATGCTCAGAGGTAAGCCTTCCCGCGAGACTGCTGCACGAACTTTCACCCTTTTGCGCCTCTTGTTGTTCATTGTATCTTGTGGATTCGCACCTTTAGATTCGATGAACGTGCTATCAATCGCTATTGAATTCAGATTAAGTCTGCCAATTGAATACCACGCTCTTGAATGGCTTTTAGAATTCTACCCCAAACTTCTTTCTTCTGACCAGGTCTTATACCTTCGCCAAGCCGTCTGATATGCAAGCAGCGTGGCATATCACGCCACCTGTAACCTGTGACCATACATACTACCATTGATGATCTTGCGGTCATCTGCTCTCTTTCTTCCTACAAGATGTTGTGGAGGAAGATGTGGTTTGATAAACAACCGTTGTTCATCTGTCAACTCCTTGAACTCAATTGCTACCCCCTGGCTAGTATTTAGACTATGGGTATATAGTTTCGAGACCACTTCAGTCTTTGAAAAACTGAACATCAAGAACATGCTCCAGAATCACAGCTTGGCGAAGCATATAGCAGATCATGCGTGGGGTGCATTGATTCAGTACACGACTTACAAGGCTGAGAGGGCTGGTAAGTCTGTAGAGTTGATCGATGCGCGCCACACGACACAGAGATGTTCAAGCTGTGGTTCTATAGTGCCAAAAAAGTTGAAGGATCGAGTCCATGAATGTCCTGAATGCGGATAAAGACTCGATCGAGATCATAACGCTTAATGGACACACCTCGGACTGAGGGTATAGGCGGGGAGATACCAGATAATCGGATCCGTGAAGCCTTCGACTTCCTTCGTCGAAGGGCTCCGACAGAGTCGGAGCGCAGGATGCCACACAGCTTGCTGTGGGGGAGGAGGTCACATTGGATTGATTCTGTGTTGGATGGTTTGAATCTTAGATTGCATAGGATACTCAGCTAGAGTCAAGTAAGATTAAGAAAGATATTTACGTTTTGAATCGTTGGGTAAAGCAGGGAGATATTGAACGGATATTTCAGGCGCGAATGGATAGTACTCGTATTGGTTGCGTCCCTGATCGCCATAGCCTATTTTCTGTTTCCTCTCCTGGATGGCATCATACTCGGCACAGTCTTTGCCTATATCGGAAGGCCGATACGTGATATGTTCGGAGCTAGAAGGCGGCTCGGCTCTGCTATTGCAGCGATCTGGATTATCGTGCCGATCTCACTGGTTTTGATCCTGGGATTGATCGAGATAGTCAATCAGCTGATGTGGATCGCCCAGAATCAGGGGCATATAGCGAGGGAGATTAGCAGCTTGATCTCAAATCTCGAGATCCCAGAGGAGATCTACGCGCTTATCACAGGAAGCCTCCAGAACATACTCGGCTTCCTCGGAAGCCTGATAGCAAAAGTACCGCTGATCGATTATGGCAGAAAGATGGCATTGCTCTCCATAAATCTCATATTGGCGATACCCGTCTGCTATTTCCTCTTATGCGATGGTGAAAGGTTCGTCGAATCCTGGTTCATGCTGGTACCGGAGGAGAGGCTCGATACCTACAGGGCATACTTCGATAGAATCGACAGTATCCTAAGCGGCATATTTCTCGGTAGCATGTACACAGCAATCGTTGGTGGCGTCATATCTGCCATAGTTTTTTACGCATTCGATGTCCCGAGACCTTTTGCAATGGCGAGCTTGGTCTTCCTCGCCGGTCTGGTACCGGTGCTCACAGCATGGGCCGTGATAGTGCCGATCACGATCTACAGATACATAGTCATGGGGCCTGCCGAGGCGCTCATGTTCTTCGCGGTCGCATCCGCTCTCATCTATCTCCCATCAGAGCTGATTATAAGGCCCTATCTGGTGGCAGCCAGATCCTCCATACATCCGCTACTAGTGATCCTCTCGTTCCTCGGCGGTGCGATAGTTGCAGGTATTGGTGGCTTCTTCTTGGCGCCAGCGATAATGGGCGTAATAGTGGGCATATATCAGGTCCGAAGGGAGAAGGTTGAGGTGGCTTCAGAGGGTTCGACTTCAGAGCAGACTCTTTGAGGTTGAGGGATGAGGTTCCACATAGAGACGTACGGCTGTACAGCTAACCAAGGAAACTCACTGGAGCTCAAGAGCACTCTAGAGGCACATGGCCATCTTGAGAGCGATCTCCATCAAGCGGATGTTATTGTTCTCAATACCTGCGTCGTGACCGAGCGCACCGAGAGGAAGATGCTCAAGAGGATACACGAGCTGAGCGGAAGGAGATTGATAGTAGCTGGCTGTCTTCCAGCAGCGATTCCGGAATTGCTGAGTGGCGTGGAGACGGTTGGTGTTCTGAACCGCGAGAATATAAACAGAGTAGTCCGGGCTCTCGGATCAGCGGAGTGCCGTGTTAAGCAAAATGCGCTCAGATCCTGCCTGCCGGTCAGCCTTTGTGGCATTGTCAACATCTCCGAGGGCTGTCTTGGCGCGTGTACTTACTGTATAGTTAAAAGGGCGAGAGGTGGGCTTATAAGCAAAAGCCCCAGCGAGATAGTGGATGAAGTCCGCCTTCTCCTCAAGAGCGGTGCTGTCGAGATCCAGCTCGCCTCTCAGGATGCTGGAGCTTATGGATACGATATTGGTGTGACCCTACCAGATCTCCTCGATCGACTCGCATCTATTCCCGGAAGGTTCATGATAAGAGTCGGGATGATGAAACCGGATTCTGCTCTAAACATATTAGACGACCTGATCGATTCTTTTGAGAACGACAAGATATACAAATTTCTGCACCTTCCAGTGCAATCCGGCTCGGATAGAATCTTGGATATGATGGGCAGGGGGTACACAGCGGAGATGTTTTTTGAGATAGTAGAGCGATTCAGATCAAAGATACCGGAGATATCCCTTACCACAGACGTGATAGTTGGATTTCCAGGTGAAACTGCTGAGGATCATAGCATGACTATGGATCTCATTAGACGAGTGCAGCCGGATAAGGTGAATGTCACCAGGTACTCAAGAAGACCGCATACACCAGCATCCAAGATGTATGATATGCCAGATAGGATAAAGAAGGAGCGATCACGCAGGATAACAAAGTTGTGGATGGATATAGCGCTGAATCGTAATATGAGATTCATCGGTCGCGATATCGAGGTTTTAGTCACGGAGCGCGGTTATGATGGTACACTGAAGGCGAGGACCGAAGACTACAGGGGAGTTGTAGTTGAAGGCGATGCGCTGATGGGTGAGCGTATAAAAGTAAAGGCCACCCGTGCCACGCCGTTCTACGTGGTATCCTCGCCGATCTGAAGATGTCTGCATTGGTTGTTAATCGATCATATTCAATCTTCTGGATTGAACCCCCTCCGAGTGGACAAAAAGTTAAACGATGCCAGCTCATGGAGGGAGACATATGAGGAAGACTATGCGCTAAGATCGAGACTTCAAGATATCACTAGAGCTGGATGCATGCAAGACCCTTGCTCAAGCAGCTCGCGAGATTCGCTGCCCTGCATCTGTTGTGTTGAATAATTCGAGGCGATGTGGTCGCTATCTATCGATTCCCATCAAAAATTTGATTCGTATGAATCGGCCCCATGCTATTGGATTTCTGAACATTATTCAACACAGCACCTGCACCCGATTCTTCATAAAGCATAAGGATAAATAGCGCAGGGCCTATCCGGGATAGGATGAGGTGTGAGATCTGCGGTGCTGAGGGGCAGGCCGTTCTGAAGGTCGTGCACAGAGTGCTGGGCCCGCGAAAGATATGCATCGAATGCTACAATCGTGAGATTGATAATCTGGTCCAGCTGAGGCGCTGCTGCCAGTGATGTAATGCATCGTGTAGCGTAGAGCTGCGAAGGCGTCTCCGGATAAGAATTAATTTGCCATAGGTATCACAGGCTTTGGCCAGAATTCTTGGGCAGATTATCGAAGATTTCCGAGTATTGGGTCGCGTGCCCAGATTACTGGATATCGCTAACGTCTGACATAATGGCTGTTTAGCTAAAAAAAAGGTCCTCTGAATTCGATTCGAGTGGCAATTTTTCAGTAGAGCGAGTACGCGACCGAGTATTGATTACTACTGTAAAGTCTTGAACCTGACATACCCATAATTTAAACACAGGTCTGAAGAGCATCCAGGATCTCGCGCTGGTTGTTGGAGATCTTGGTGGTTATCTTCCCCCATCAGGCAAGAATATCAGCTCGATTTGGACATGATCTGAACTAACTCTCAGCAGGGTATATAATTTAATAGATCCATAACTAATACTATGAGCTCGTTCAGATTGTGTCGTATTAAATTCAATTGTTTTGTTGATCGTTGCCCCTTCAGGGAGTTATGCGATCCTTTTGATTGCTACCAAGAGGTGTTCGTATGGCAGATATAAAAGAGGCTATGTTCTACGAGAGGTTGGATAACAACGATGTCAGATGCCATCTCTGCAATCACACTTGCAGAATACATCCCGGCCGGAGGGGCATCTGTGGCGTAAGGGAGAATATCGACGGCACTCTTTACTCTCTCGTCTACGGAAAGATCGTTGCCGAGCATGTTGATCCTATAGAGAAGAAACCGCTATTCCACTTCCATCCGGGCAGCAGCAGCTACTCGATAGCAACAGTCGGATGCAATTTCAGATGCAAGCACTGTCAGAACGCGGATATCTCTCAGATGCCTATTGACAAAGGGAGAATCATCGGGAGAGAGCGCACACCAGAAGATATAGTTGCGGAGGCTCTGGACGCTGGTGTTCAATCTATATCTTATACATACACAGAGCCGACGATCTTCTTCGAGTTCGCCCTCGATACCGCTATCGAGGCAAAAGAGTTCGGCCTTAAGAACAACTTCGTGAGCAACGGATATATGAGCGAGGAGGCTGCGCGGGCCATAGCCCCGTATCTAGACGCGATAAACATAGACCTGAAGGGCGACGATCAGTTTTACAGAAAGATATGCAATGCGACCCTGGAGCCGGTGAAGAGGAATATCGAGCTATTCCCAAAGCTGGGCGTGTGGACAGAGGTGACGACTCTGGTGATCCCAGGCTACAACGACTCGAACGAGCAGCTTAGAGATATAGCGGAATTTCTCGCAGGTGTTAACCCTGATATCCCATGGCACGTCTCTGCATTCCATCCAACGTACATGCTGAGGGATGCTCCACCCACAAGCCCGGCCATCATTCGAAGGGCGATGGGCATCGGGAGGGAAGCAGGTCTTCGTTACATATATGCTGGAAATGTACCGGGAGAGGGCGAGGACACCCACTGTCACAGCTGCGGAGAGCTCCTTATAGAACGCTTTGCTTACCGCATTACACGCAACAGCATAGTCGATGGGCGTTGTCCATCCTGCAAAACTCAGATCCCTGGCATATGGTGACAGCCGCTATGAAAAGGCCTCTATTGCCTTTTAAGTCACTGTAGCGCCCCTCCGAGCAGTTGATAGCCGCATTGTGGTCTCGCTCTCTTGCAAACCTCAATGCGGCAGTGCGAATGCTCTCCAAAGGGCTTCACGCTCTGCAGTCGGAGCCGTGACGGCTCCCGCGACTGAAGTCGCAGGCATCTACGGATTTATACCGATGCTGTGCCGCCCCACAGCAAGTACGAGGTGTCATATCGTCGCTTTGGTCTCTATATCTTTCGATAGTACGGGCCGTATCCCACCTTTGAAAAGGTGGGGATTGGCCCTGATCTCGTCCTAAACATGCTTCGACGAAGTCGAGAGCGTCCGAAGGCGTCATCGATCAGGTTGTCCGGTATATCCACCTCGAGCAGGCTGGAGGCCCAGTCCTTTAGGGCGGGGAGAAATGCCGTACGGCTCCTATCATATTCTTAATATGTCTGCAGATCTAACGCCATATTGTTGTGTCTCCGGAAAAGCTAAGGCACCCCTGATGAAGGGGATAACGGTTCGAATGCTTGGAGATACACATCGCTCTGAACATCAGAGCAAGGGTAGCAGTCAACCTGCCTATCGTGGCGAGAATCCTCCAAGATTCTCAGCTGCAAGCTCTGCCCTTCAGGGCGGAGTAGTTGACAGGCTCTACCACGCGGCCCGACTGAGAATATGCTGGAAGTAACGCCGGCTCTTTCAGCCTTGGATTTCATAATATCGTAAAATGATGGGTTTTCCTGATCTGTAATCATAGCTTTATCTCAGCAGCGGATCTGCTGCTCATAGATGCGCAGTCCAGAAGCGATGCTGTGTATGGGTGCGAAGGACGATTCAGAATCTCGCCTGATGGCCCTTCCTCAACGATCCCTCCTTTGAGCATTACCGCGATTCTATCGCTTACCTTTCTGGCCAAGGCGATATCATGGGTTATAAAAAGAATCGATAGGCCCATTCTCTCCTGCAAATCCATAAGCAGTCTGAGGATCTTCGCCTGGACGCTCGGATCCAGCGCTGATGTGGGCTCATCGGCGATGAGAAGTTTCGGGCGCATCACAAGAGCTCTTGCTATGGCCACACGCTGCGCCTCACCACCGCTCAGCTGATGCGGATATCTGCTCAAGAATTCAGGATCTGTGGAGAGCTCCGCGTTCTCAAGCGCCTCCTTTGCCACCTTCATTCGATATTCCTCATCTCCTATCCTCTGGACATCGAGAGGCTCTCTCACAGCTTGAAGCACGTTCAACCTATGGCTTATGGACTCCTTGGGATTCTGAAATATCATCTGCACGCGCCTGTAAAATCCAGCATCCCATCTCACCCTCTCCTTTTCGAGCAGGATCTCGCCAGAGTCCGGCTCGATGAGACCCATGATGATCTTAGCGAGCGTCGTCTTTCCGGAGCCGCTCTCGCCTACCAGCGCCAGTGTTTCACCCTCATAGAGGGTCAAGCTCACATTCGATACCGCGGTGAAACCGTTGAAGGATTTGCAGACATCAACCACCTGCAAGAGAGGAATTATGCCGCCTCTGTGGCAGGCGAGCAGCCGGCCGTTGATTTCCATGAGGCGAGGCGTCTCAGTGCTGCAGATCTCTATCTTCTGTGTGCAGCGAGTATGAAAAGGACAGCCGTTGATGAGGGGCACGGTCTTTCCTGGAATTCCCTGAAGATCTTTGGTGGTGTTCATGCTCGGATAGGATCTTAAAAGCCCTCTCGTGTATGGATGTCTCGGGTTTTTGATCAGATCCGCAGTCCTGCCGAGCTCCAAGATCATACCGGAATAAAGGACCGCCATTCCCTCACATAGACTTGAGGCAAGTGATATGTCATGAGTGATCACTATAGATATCCTGTCGGACATCGCGGATCTGAGCAGCTCCACGATATCGGCCTTAGTCAGAGCATCCAGAGATGCAGTAGGCTCATCCAAAATCAGCAGTTCGGGATCGTTGGCAAGTGCTATGGCGATAAGCACCCTCTGACGCTCTCCGCCGCTGAGCTGATGCGGATGGAGTCCGAAGCGCGATTCATCGAGCCCGACAGCCTTGAGAAGTGCGCGTGCCCTATCTCTTATTCGGTCTTTGTTCCACCTGTTGTGAGCAGCGATCGCCTCGCAAACCTGCTCCTCGGCTGTGTAAACCGGATCGAGCGCATCCTCGACATTCTGAAACACCATCGCCATCCTGTTTCCGCGCAGAGATCTGAGCTCGTCATCCGAGAGCTTCAAGAGGCTCTTTCCGAAGAACCTTATGTCGCCTTCGAGTCTTGCGCCTCCAAGCCTCATGATGGCCAGCCCCAGTGTCGTCTTGCCTGCGCCGGACTCGCCGACGATGGCCAGAGAGTCTCCAAGCTCCAGCTGCAGATTTATCTCCCGCAGGACTTCACGGTCGTTATATCTCGCACACAAGCCATCGATCTCCAGCATCAGATCTCCTCCCGCAACCTCAGGTCCATGGCTCTCTCCAGAGACGCTGCCAACAGACTAAGCCCCACAATGGTTATTGATAGCATCAGACCTGTGGGAAGAAGCCACCACTTCCAGACCTCGAGATAGGTGAAGCTCATGGCTTGCTTCATCATCCTGCCCCAGCTCACAATCATCGGATCGGAGATGCCGAGAAATGCCAGTCCGGCCTCCATCAGAATGGCACGCCTCGCATCCTGTATCATTACAGCCACAATCAGCGGTCCGAGATCTGGAACGATATGTCTAACCAAAATATAGGCGCGAGATGCTCCAAAAGTCCGAGCTGCTACGACGTGCAGCCTCTCCTTCAGGGAGAGGGTTTGGGATCTGATTATTCTCGCACCACTCGGCCAGCTGAAGAGAGAGATCATTACTATCAGCATAGCCAAATTCGGACGGAGGTATGCAGCTACCAATATCATGATGATAACGGACGGCAATGAGATCACAGCATCGACAAACCTCATGCATATCCTATCATAGCCGCCACCGACCAAGGCAGCGCTTCCTCCGATCAGCACGCTGATCAATATTGATAGCAAGGCAACACCCAAAGCGACTGATAGGGATGTCCTCGCGCCGTGGATCAACTTGGCCGCGATATCCTGGCCTAGATCATCTGTGCCAAGCAGATGATCAGCTGATGGCCTGCTGAATATCGGCCCGTGCTCTCTGTAGTTTGGAGCTACAAGAGGCGCTGTTATCGCCAGAGTTGTTATGATCAGTACTATCACAACCCCTGCAGTTCCGGAAAAGCTGGATCTCAGCTCCTGCCATATATCAACGTGCATATCTCACCCTCGGATCGAGCCGGACGTACAGCATATCCACTACCATGTTTGCGGTTAGAACCGTCAGAGTAACAATAAGCAGCACACCCTGTATGAGCGGGTAATCTCGAGCGCTAATCGCCGTGTTCAGCAGCGTTCCCACACCTGGATAAGAGAATACGATCTCGATGAAGAGCGCTCCCGTTATCATATTAGGAATACGCATACCTATAGCAGTTGTTACCGGCAGGAGGGAGTTTCTGCCTGCATGCATGTATCTTATCGCTATATCCGTACAGCCCTTTGCCTTAGCGGTCATGATGAATCTCGCCTTGAGCGTGGATAGCATGGCGTTTCTTGTTAGGAGATAGAAGGAAGCCACCTGAACTATAACCAAAGAGAGGAGCGGAAGAAGAATGTGATTTGCCACATCCAAAATCAGGATCAGTCCAGTATGACCGGCATAAGGCGTCATGGCGCCTCCCAGCGGAGAAACGCCCAGAGCTACGCCGAAGGATAGGAGTAAGAGGATCCCCACAAAGAAGTCCGGCATGCCTCCAAGAAACATTAGGCCCGAGAGAAGGCATCTGTCGAGCCTCGTTCCGTGCCTGTAGGCGGATTCTATGCCCAAGATCAAACCCAGCGCGGCTGAGATCGTGAGCGCGAGCCCTGTCAGAAGCAGCGTCCATGGAAGAAATCCCATAAGCACATCTGAGACGTTATCTTTGTAATAGTATGAATAGCCGAGATCAAATCTGAGGAGCCCCTGGACATATGCGACAAACTGCTCATGCCATGGCCTGTCCAGGGAGAACCTCCTTATTATATCCGCCTCCATCTCAGGAGTCATGGCTAGCAGGGCCTCATCCCCGTATATGGCACGCAGCGGATCTCCTGGCATCATTCTAGGTAGCACGAAGTTGAGGATAAGGATAATCAGAAAAGAGATTGTGTAATTTGAGAGCCACTTTAAATCCACTTTGAACACAGGTTCACATTTTTTCATCCAATCTGGAGGATATATCGACAATTTGATTCACCTGATATCACATAATTTTATATCTATTTTTGGAGTTTAACATTTTATTACTATATATTATTATATGCATGCTAGATATTACTAATATCTATCAAGGAAACATGATTTATTAATTTTATGGCCAGAATGCTGTATTGAATAATGTTCAGAAATCCAATAGCAGAGGGCTAATGTATACGAATCAAAATTTCGGTAAGAATCGATACCTAGCAGACGCATTGCCTCGAATTATTCAACACAGCAGGGCAGACTGCTGTGTGAGACGATGTTGGATTAGAATGGGAGATCTCGAGGCATGGATACGTTTTAGGATGAGATCAGGGCCAATCCCCGCCTTTTCAAAGGTGGGATACGGCCCGTACTGTCGAAGATATATACTGATGGAGACCATATGTATATTTCGAGATGACCGAATAAGAGCATTGGGTGAGCGCTAGAGGGCGTGTCTATAACGTGTACTACCACTTCGTATGGTCAACAAAATACCGAAGAAAGGTTCTTGTGGGATCGGTGGCCGAGGACCTTCGTCGGTTGCATGAATTGATCGCAAAGCAGAAGAATATTACATTGATCAGTCAAGAGATCATGCCCGATCATGTTCATCTCTTCGTGACGGCCCACCCAATATTTGCTCCTGCAAATATAGTAAAGATCTTCGAGTATTCCTATGAGGGTTCCTAAAAACCCACCTTTTGATATAAACTGTTGTTAATACAAGTATGCTGCAACACGTGAGCCTCTTAAAAAGGAGGTTTATAGGAATCCTCAGAATCTTCCGCTGAATAGGCGCTAGATCAGCAGATTTGGATTAGCTGATTCTGTATGCGAATTCTGAATGCATCAACACGTAAAGCGAACAAAACAAAAGATATGCAAAACAGCCATTTAACATGAATCCAGGAGTGACGCTCCTGGAATCACGCCGTTGCCTTCGTCTTTGCGATATACTTTATGAGATCTAAACCCATTCGTGCTTTCTTCTGCAGCTCCTCTGCAATCTGCTCGAAAGTTATTCCCCTGTTCACCATCGACCTTATCTCGTCGATCGTGCTCTCGCTCACTGTGAAGTACTCGTCGAGATCCTTCCTGTGACCCCAGACGTCTCCTTCCAGCAGCTCTATTCCCTGCATCTCAAGGAATACCTGGATTGCATTGGACATAGTCTTCTTGTAGGAAGGCGGTACCTGGATCACCCTGAGCCTGGGGCACTTCTGCATAAGATTCAGGAAATCGACATTCGATGCCCTAAAGGCTAGGTGCACCATTCTTTCATTAGGATTGAGCTGTGCGATCTCGCTCTTGGAGCTAACTACTCTAATTCTCATAGAGACTCACCATATCCAAGGACAATATCATATTATTAATAGACACTTGTGATTTATGATACCGTCTAAATTATGTTCTTTAGATCAGAAACATAATTAAAATTTAATTAGATTGTTTCAAGACCTTCCGATGCAGAATGCATCAGGAAAGAAGACTTATACGAATAAGCTGAAAGTCGGAACCGATCGTAAAACTCACTTTTCACACCAATGGTCCAATTTTCAAATATTTCATTAACATTTATGTAATATAATATTCAAGCTATTGATGTTTTGCAGAGAGATGGCGAGCGTGGCCGCGAGCTCGAATCCCCCGGTTGGGGAGGTCGGGGAAAACCTCCGTGCCAACAGCTCGCCCATCGGGATGGAAATGGTCCGGAGGCGTATTCGTGGCAGATCCATTCACCTTGCGTATTAGACGCGGCGTCTGAACTCAAGCCTTTCTTTCGATATGTATGCTTTCCAGCAGGTTCACGGTCTCTTGTGGCGGGAATGTCGAGAAGAGCCTGCAGTTCGTCATGACCTTATGCTTTCCCCCGAGGAAGGCGTATTCTGGCGCGTAGCTCGCGCAGAATATTATCCGGCCGGAGGGGAGAATGCCGCCGCCAAGAGCCCCCTCCACTCCATCGATAATCGTCTCGGTGACATTTATGAGACTGCAGTTCTGCTCCGCGAGGAAATCGCTCACAAGCCTCCTATCTTTATCGCTCGCCACCTCCACAAAATCGCCGAAATCTGTCAGGTAAATCCATATCGAGCAGTCCTCTCCTCTTATCCCAAGCCCGTATGCGATGTAGCTTCTCCCATCGATCAAGCTTCTAACCGGCTCCTCCACAACCACATTGTAGGGCATCGTGGTATTGAGATCAAAAGATATCTTATACGGCCCCAGCTCCCTGCTGATGGGCTCCGCTGATGCGTTCTGAACTAGAGCGATCGCTAAACAAAGAAAAGAAAGAGCATGTATCAATCGACTTGAGTTCATGTCACTTTGGTAGTGATATACAGATCTGTAATGAACCCTGCGGTCCGGAAGCAATGCATATCATCTATAATCGATCTTACTCGATAGAATTCAACTAGACATCTCTGAATTGGAGAGCGTGCCAGACGGCAAGATTTAATCTGTTTATCCCAGTCGCTTTAGGACATGACAGCACATGTGATTATGAGGCCTTATCCCAACCATCGCCATTTACACTAAATGTGCTTTGAGCCCCATGCATAGAGGCTCAAAGGGATTTGATAGCGGAAGATCGACGGTAGCCACTTTACGCCGAACCCGATTCTCGCTCTATCTCCTCCTTAACAAGCCTGTGTGCGATCGATGGATCCGCCCTGCCTTTCGTCTTCTTCATGACCTGGCCGACTATGTAGTTGATGGCTCTCTGATTTCCATTCATGTAGTCCCTGACAGCCTCCCGGCATTCGGCAACCGCCTCCCTGACAGCGATGATCACTGCATCGTCCTCGATTCTCTTGAGACCCATGCTATCGACGATCTCTCTGGGAGAGCCGCCTTTGTCGAGGATCGTTCTTATAAGATTGACTGCTATCTCATCTGTTATCTCCTTCTTAGAGAGCATTTTTATTATCTCCAGAATATGCTCCTTGCTGAAGCTGTCAATCGTCAGGTTTCTGTAGTTCAGCTCTCCTTTGAGGACGTCAGCTATCCATACAGCAGCGAGCTTCGGATCCGATCTGGCCGCCACCCATTCGTAGAAGTCCGCGACCTTTATCTCAGCCGTCAAAGACTTTGCATGATCATCGCTTATGCCGTACTCCGCCCTGAACCTCTCCCTCTTTGCATCTGGAAGCTCTGGCAGCTGTGCCCTGATCAGCGGCACCCATTCTGCAATTCTCAGCGGGACGAGATCCATCTCGGGGAAGTACCTGTAATCATGTGCCTCTTCCTTTGTTCTTATGGATACGGTGATGCCTCTGAGCTCATCGTAATGCCTCGTCTCCTGTACTACTTTTATGCCTCTGCGCCTCAGATTCTTCTGTCTTGTTATCTCGTAAGAGAGGGCCTTCTCCACGCCCTTGTGGCTTGAGATGTTCTTCACCTCCGCCCTCTCCCCTCCTGCGAGCGATATATTGGAGTCGACCCTCAGAGAGCCCTCGAGATTCCCATCGAATACATCCAGGTACTCCAAAATAGTTCTCAGCCTGTCGAGAAACTGCCTTGCCTCCTTCGGCGATCTCAGATCCGGCTCCGTGACGACCTCGAGGAGCGGCATGCCACAACGGTTGTAATCGACCAGCGTGTACTTTGCCTTGTCTATCGTGCCGATGTGCACCAACCTGCCCGGATCCTCCTCCATGTGCACCCTTGTTATCCTTATCTTGCGCTCCTGGCCGTCATCGCCTTTTATTATAATATACCCTCCTGTGGCCAGGGGATAATCATACTGGCTTATCTGAAACCCTTTTGGCAGATCTGGGTAGTAGTAGTTCTTCCTGTAGAACATAGTCTCCTCTGCGATCTGGCAGTTGAGCGCGAGGGCGACCTTTATCCCGAACTCGACCGCCCTTCTGTTCAAGACTGGAAGCGACCCTGGGAGACCTAGACAGACTGGACATGTATGAGTGTTTGGTAAAGCATCGTGATAGTCGGTAGAGCAGCTGCAGAACATCTTGGACTTGAGCTTGTTAAGCTGGACGTGTATCTCAAGCCCGATTATGACATCTTCCATCAGACCACCTCCGGCGATCTAAGGTGATGGGGCGTGGCTTTTTCATATGCGTTAGCAACTCTGAGAAGCAGCTTCTCGCCGAAAGGCCTTGCCATGAGCTGCAGCCCAACAGGAAGGTTACCGATAAATCCACATGGCACGGATATCGCCGGGATTCCGGCGAGGTTGATGGGCACTGTGAAGACATCTGACATATAAAGCGAGAGCGGATCTTTTATCCTCTCCCCGATTCTGAATGCTGGGAACGGCATTGTGGGAGATGCTATGATATCAATCTCTTTCAGGGCCCTCTCGAAATCCATCTTGATCAGGGTTCTGACCTTCAGCGCCCTCAGATAGTACCTGCCGTAATATCCTGCAGATAGCGCATAGGTTCCCAGCAGAATCCGGCGTTTCGTCTCGCTTCCAAAGCCCGCTGCTCTTATCTCTGAGAATGTTGTATGCCAGTCCTTGTCTTCGCCAACACGCAAGCCGTATCTGAGCCCATCAAACCTGGCGAGATTCGATGATGCCTCAGACATCGCGATTATGTAATAAGCAGGAAGTGCATACTTTGTATGTGGCAAACTGATCTTCGTCCAGCTGGCGCCAAGCCCCTCGAGTACCGATATCGCATCCCAAACGGATTTCTCAACACCTGGATCTACGCCCTCCCCGAAGTACTCTTCTGGCACGCCTATGCGTATTCCTTTTACATCTCCATAAATGCTATCCAGATAGCCTTTTTCAGATGCAACAGACGTCGAGTCTCTCGGATCATGGCCTGCGATCACATCGAGCAGAAGAGCCGTGTCCTCCACATCCTTGGTGAGAGGGCCTATCTGCTCGAGGGAGTTGGCATATGCGATGAGCCCGTAGCGTGAGACGAGCCCGTAGGTGGGTTTCAATCCTACAATGCCGCAGAAGGATGCGGGACATCTGACAGATCCGCCTGTATCTGATCCGAGCGCGCATGGCGCCTCTCCAGCGGCGACCGCAGCAGCAGATCCGCCGCTCGAGCCACCCGGGACCCTCTCGAGATCCCAGGGATTTCTTGTGGCCCCGAAGCAGCTGGTCTCTGTAGACGTGCCCATCGCGAATTCGTCCATGTTCGTCTTTCCCATGATGATTGCGCCCTCAGCCTTGAGCCGCTCTATAACATGAGCATCGTAAGGAGGTATGTAGCCGCTCAGAATTCGCGAGCTACACGTCGTCTCTATTCCCTTTGTGCAGATGTTGTCCTTGATTGCGATCGGTATGCCAGCAAGCATTCCCTCCCACGGCCGTGCATCGAAGCTTCTGGCGCTCTCTAGAGCTCTCTCCTTGACTACTGCAGTAAATGCATTCAGCCTGCTCCTCTCTATCCGCTCGAAGAGCTTGTGAAGATACTCCTCGGCGGATCCTGAAAGCAACTCCTCCTTCAAACGTAATAGCATGCTCACACTATCCTTGGGCTCTTGAAGTACCCCTCTTCCTTTCTCGGAGCGTTTCTCAACGCATCCTCCTGGGAGAGCGAGTCTCTTGGAATATCCTCCCTGAAGACGTTCGCGAGGTCCACAACTCTGTATGTGGGCTCAACGCCATCTGTATTCACCTCATCCAGCTGCTGGAAGTACTCCAGAATCGTGTTGAACTGGGCGACAAGTTCCTCGCGCTCCTCCTCTGAGATCTTGATGCTGGCAAGCCAGCTTATATGCTCCACATCCTTGATTGTGATCATGGCATTCCCACGCTTAGTTGACAGAGGTCCTATTAGGAACCACTAGCTCAGCTGGCATAGAACCTCTTCTAACTGATATACCTATCCAAAGCAGTTAGG
>CAZMZV010000015.1:0-20932 GCA_964570975.1 uncultured Methanotrichaceae archaeon
GAGAACTCGAATGTCATGCAGTGGATGAAGAAGAAGGGCTTCTCCAGCGAGAGGGAGATGCGTGCTTGGACCGGCCAGCACTACATCGAGTTCTGGGATGAGATGGCTAAGACATATGCGGACTGGTTCGAGCCGTACGCACAGATCCTCGAGTGGAAGCCGCCGTACGCAAAGTGGTTCGTGGGCGGAAAGTGCAACGTCGCCTATAACGCTGTGGATAGACACGCAAAGGGCGCGAAGAAGGACAAGGTAGCATACATATTCGTGCCTGAGCCGACGGATCAGAAGGTGCAGAAGATAACCTATCTGGAGCTATACAAGGCCGTGAACAAGCTTGCTAATGGCCTGAAGAGTCTTGGTGTTCAGAAGGGCGACAGGGTAAGCATCTACATGCCCATGATTCCAGAGACTCCAATAGCGATGCTCGCATGCGCTAAGATCGGAGCGATACACAGCGTCGTATTCTCAGGATTCAGCGCAGGTGGCTTGCAGAGCAGGGTTCTGGATGCGGAGTCCAAGGTCGTCATAACAACAGATGGCTTCTACAGGCGCGGAAAGCCATTGCCCCTCAAACCAAACGTCGATGAGGCTGTGCAGAGCGCACCGAGCGTCCAGAAGGTTGTCGTGGTTAAGAGAGCTGGCCTCGATGTTCCGATGAAAGAGGGGCGCGATATCTGGTATCACGATCTCGTTGCCAAACAGTCGGATGAGTGCGAGACGGAGAAGATGGACACCGAGGAGAGGCTCTTCATACTGTACACGTCCGGCACAACAGGCAAGCCAAAGGGCATCGAGCATGTCCATGGCGGTTACTGCGTAACGCCAGCGCAGACGCTCCACTGGGTCTTCGATCTAAAGGATGATGATGTCTACTGGTGTACAGCTGATGTTGGATGGATCACAGGGCACTCCTATGTGGTATATGGCCCGCTCTGTCTGGGCGCTACAAGCATACTCTACGAGGGCGCTCCTGACTACCCGGACTTCGGAAGATGGTTCAGCATAATCCAGGAGAACAAGGTATCTGTGCTATACACAGCTCCTACCGCTATAAGAATGTTCATGAAGGCGGGCGAGCAGTGGCCGCAGAAATACGACCTATCCAGCCTAAGACTCCTCGGCTCAGTCGGTGAGCCCATCAACCCCGAGGCCTGGATCTGGTACAGAAAGTACTTTGGCGGCGACAGATGCCCGATAATGGATACCTGGTGGCAGACCGAGACCGGATGCTTCGTGGTATCCCCGCTCCCGATCACCCCGCTCAAGCCTGGTTCGCCAACATTCCCGCTGCCCGGCTTCAACACAGATATCTACGATGAGGATGCGAACCCGGTGCCTGCGGGCATGGGTGGAAACATAGTCAACACAACGCCATGGCCTTCGATGCTCCGCGCGTTCTACAGGGATCCGGAGAGGTACGTGAAGGAGTACTGGCAGATGTACTGGGACATCAGGCCCGGTGTGTATCTTGCCGGCGATAAGGCAACAAGGGACAAGGACGGCTACTTCTTCATACAGGGCAGGATCGATGATGTCTTGAAGGTAGCAGGCCACAGAATCAGCAACGCTGAGGTAGAATCAGCTCTGGTCTCCCATCCAGCGGTCGCTGAGGCAGCTGTCATCGGCAAGCCCGACGAGGTCAAGGGCGAGGTAATAGTGGCCTTTGTCATACTGAGAGAGGGCGTAAAGGAGAGCGAGGATCTCAAGAAGGAGCTCGCAAAGCACGTCAGGGGCGTGCTCGGCCCTGTCGCATATCCAGAGATCGTCTACTTCGTCAAGGATGTGCCGAAGACCAGATCCGGAAAGATCATGCGCAGGGTCATAAAGGCCAAGGCCCTGGGCAATCCGGTCGGAGATATCTCCGCTCTTGCGAATCCGGATGCAGTCGATGCAATCCCGCTCATCAAGTGAGCGGGCTCACATATTTTATTTGATCTTTTATTATGCTTTATCGAGACCCGACTTCTGAGCTATTTTTCTCTCGATCTATGCCAAAGGATATCGAAATCTGTCTCGTACTTTGTGTATTTATCAGATGTATCACGAAAAATAATTAATACAAATTTTTAGTAATAATTATATCTCGATACCTTTATAAATAAGAACATACTTGTGGAATTATCGTGTTTCCAGAGTCTCCAATAGGTTATAGGTGATCGAGGCATGTCATGCTATAGATGGGCCGGAGGACTTCTTGATGCGCTTCTTCTCAGGAGGAGTTCTCGAGTGCTCTTCATGCCTTCGACATCTAGAGACGGGAACACATTAACAATACGGAGGTATGAAAATGGCTGAGACTGCAAAGACTGCTGTTCTGCAGGAGGAGACCAGGATATTCAACACCCCCCAGTGGATCATCGAGTACTCGAACTCCTACCAGTGGATGAAGAAGAAGGGCTTCAAGACAGAGAAGGAGATGCGCGAGTGGTGTGCCCAGAACTACCTCGATTTCTGGGATGAGATGGCCCAGACATACGCGGACTGGTTCAAGCCGTACACCCAGATCCTCGAGTGGAACCCGCCATATGCGAAGTGGTTCCTCGGAGGTAAGTGCAACGTCGCACACAATGCAGTTGACAGGCATGCGAAGTCCTGGCGCAGGAACAAGGTCGCGTACTACTTCGTCGGCGAGCCTGTTGGCGACACAAAGACGATCACATACTACCAGCTCTACCAGGCCGTCAACAAGATGGCAAATGGTCTCAAGAGTCTGGGCGTCAAGAAGGGCGACAGGGTCAGCATATATCTGCCCATGATACCCGAGCTCCCGATCACGATGCTCGCATGTGCGAAGATCGGCGCGATCCACAGTGTTGTCTTCTCGGGATTCAGCGCTGGAGGCCTGCAGAGCAGGGTCACGGATGCAGAGGCTAAGGTCGTCGTGACATCTGATGGCTTCTACAGGCGTGGCAAGCCGCTCCCGCTCAAGCCGAACGTCGATGAGGCAGTCCAGAACGCCCCGAGCGTTGAGAAGGTCGTCGTGGTCAAGAGGGCAGGGCTTGACGTCCCGATGAAAGAGGGCCGCGACATCTGGTACCATGATCTTGTAAAAGATCAGCCAGCCGAGTGCTACACGGAGGAGCTTGATCCAGAGGACAGGCTGTTCATTCTGTACACATCGGGCACAACCGGAAAGCCGAAGGGCATCGAGCATGCACATGGTGGATTCTGTGTCGGTCCTGCATACACAACCGCATGGGCTCTGGACGTCCATGAGGAGGACGTCTACTGGTGTACAGCGGACTGCGGCTGGATCACAGGCCACTCATATGTCGTATACGGCCCGCTCTGCCTTGGCGCGACGAGCATCCTCTACGAGGGCGCCCCTGACTATCCGGACATCGGCAGATGGTGGTCCATCATAGAGGAGTATGGCGTCTCTGTGTTCTACACAGCTCCCACTGCGATTAGGATGTTCATGAAGGCCGGCGATCAGTGGCCGAAGAAGTACAACCTCAAGTCCATCAGGATCCTGGCTTCCGTCGGCGAGCCACTCAACCCCGAGGCGTACGTCTGGTTCAGGAACAACATCGGAGGAGGGCAGGCACCGATCATCGATACATGGTGGCAGACAGAGACAGGATGCCACGTGATCGCTCCGCTCCCGATGACACCTGAGAAGCCTGGCTCCGTGGCGTTCCCGCTGCCTGGATTCAATACAGACATCTACGACGAGGATGGCAACTCCGTGCCACTCGGCTACGGCGGTAATATAGTCCAGAAGACACCCTGGCCGTCGATGCTCCGCGCCTTCTTCAGGGACCCCGAGAGGTACATGAAGGAGTACTGGCAGATGTACTGGGATATCAAGCCCGGCACATACCTGGCAGGCGATAAGGCGACGAGGGACAAGGACGGCTACTGGTGGATCCAGGGCAGGATCGATGATGTCTTGAAGGTGGCGGGTCACAGAATCAGCAATGCTGAGGTCGAGTCCGCCGCGGTCTCCCATCCAGCGGTCGCTGAGGCAGCAGTCATCGGCAAGCCCGACGAGGTCAAGGGCGAGGTAATAGTTGCCTTCATAATACTCAAGGAAGGCGTGCAGGAGAGCGAGGATCTCAAGAAGGATATCGCAAAGCACGTCAGGAGCGTGCTCGGTCCTGTCGCATATCCAGAGATCGTCTACTTCGTCAAGGATGTGCCGAAGACCAGATCCGGAAAGATCATGCGCAGGGTCATAAAGGCCAAGGCCCTGGGCAAGCCGGTCGGAGACATCTCCGCTCTTGCGAATCCGGAGTCCGTAGAGAACATCCCGCTCATAGTCTGAGCGCGGATTATTACTATTTTTTGCTTAATGAGTGTGGTTTTAGACAAAGGTTACCTGCTGTCTAGATTCGATAAGGCCTCATGAGATATGGCCTAGAACCGATGGGGGCTTTTCAGATCCTTAGATCACGACGGTCGCCCTCTCGCTCGTGAAGTCGTCAGGCCCGAGAATACCGCTCGACCACGCTACATCCCTCTGATCGATGATCTCTTCCTCGAAGAGCAGCTTCAGATCTGTAAGATGAAGGCGTGAACGTTCTCCTAGTAACACGAACCTCGTTGGATTGAATTTCAGCACAACCGTGTTGTTTCCCCTGCTCAGTGGAAGTGTTTTAACGGCCTCTCCTATTGCATCGCCGCCGTCATTCCTGAGCTTCGCACCGATCGTATAAGTTCCGGGAACATTAACTGTAACGCCAACCGCGATCGCCAAGCTGCTGATCCTTCCGCCACTTCTCTCGCTCGCATCCGAAAAGGTGCCGTTGAAGTATGCCTGTAGTGGCTGGAAGTCCGAGGGGTTCTTTGCGATTCCGGCTGTGATGTTGCACTCATCAATCACGCTCCCATCCTCGCCGTAGAGCAGGAGCTCTCGGAGGGTGAGAAGACCACAACCACCACTCCGCCAGATGTCCCTGCCATCAGCTTTGAGCTCCACGCTTCCGTTTCCTTTCAGATAGTCTGATCCGCTCATCCACTTTATCATGCGGCCCGAGCAGTCAAAGAGACCTCCCTCCACTTTATACAACCCCGGGACCATGGCGTCGACCGCGACTTTAATTGACATATTATCTATAAAACCATCTTGATCTTTATCATTGAAGGATATGCCGTCTATCCCCCTCACAAACGCGCTCGCGACTGTGACAGCTACGGGGATCTCTAATGAGCTGTTCTCGCCTCTTACCTCCACATATCCTCGAACCAATCCTCCCGGCGCGTCCTGGGGTATGCGAATGGTGATGTTTGCTGTGGCATTCGAGCCCGCAGGAATCTCATCCGGCCCCTGGATCTCAAGCCAGCTCCATGGCTCTCTGTAGCGTATTGTGGTGACGAGATCGAAATCCTGTTTTTCCGCTGGAACATCATAACCGATCACAACAACGGTCCAACTTCCGGCAGGCGGATCGTATATCTCAATCTCCTCTCTGTTCTCATATCCCTCAGATCTAGCTACAAGTCTTCCTTTGGGTGAGTAGAGCCTGAGATCCAGATCGCTCTCCGGCTTCTCCCACATCAGCTTCAAGGATAAACGCCTTACATCCTCAGGCACATCGAACTTTGCGGTCCAGGAGAGGCCCTCAGTGACGTAACCCTTTATGCTATAAGAGCTGCTGTTCTCCACAATACCGCTGTAAGTCATGTTCTTTAGAGCGAGACCATCATTGTGAATGCTAGCGCTCAAAGAGGCTGAGGCTCCGGGTGCGATCGCTCCGGCATTCCATATGCTTGGCTTGCTGTAGAGGTGCGAGATCTCCAATCTCAATAGATATCTCTCAGCATTGCTTGCGTTCTTCTGGTGTATTGCCAGGATCCACCTGCCAGATGCAGGATTTGTGAGAGAAGTCTCCTCCATACCCTCGGATGAGTCCTCGTGATAGTATTCGCTCGTCGGAGCGAGGAGGAAGAGGTCCATATCCGAGCTTCCATTCCATACAAGACGGCTCTTCATCGATCTCGCTCCCACCGGCACATCGACGTAATAGTAATGCCACGATCTTGGAGAGATCTCGGCCGCCACAGATGCGCTGCCCATCACCACGGCCAATGGCGATGCTATCTCGATGGTTATCGGCACGGATTCTACAGATCTGCCGTTCTCCAGGATCTCCATCGAACCATTATACATCCCGGGTGCTGTGTTGTTTGGAACGGCTATGTTCGCGCCAAAGACGACCTGGCTGTTTCTCGGCAGCGATCGCGGCAGATCCATGACCGTTATCCATTCGGCGACATCCCCTCGGATGCGTATGCTCAAGTTCTCTCGTTCTCGATCTGTGAAGAATACGAATCTACTGGTCCAGTCCTCGTCACCCGGAGCGAGCGCGTATATCTTCTTCTGTGGTTTGTCCGCGCCTGAGTCAAGGCCGGCCGATACAGCCTTCCCGCCGCTGCGAAACGCCCATCTTCCTGCTATCCATCGTTCCGGCATGACGCCACAGAGATCCTCGCCGAGAACCCTGTATGAGTTATAGGCGTTTACAAGCCCGGCTCCTTGGTAATAGGGCTCGTACTCCTCGCCGAGGGTGTTGTTCAGGCTCACCGCGCCCTTCAAAAGAGCTGCTTTCACGCCTGCGGGGCTCAGCGAGGGGTCTTTCTGGAGAAGCAGAGCTGCTACACCTGCTGCTACCGGCGTGGAGAGGGATGTTCCCGATGATTTGGCATAGTAGGTATCGACATAGCTGAGATCATCGAGGCCGAGCGGTGCGGATGCGATGACATTGACTCCAGGTGCTACGAGATCCGGCTTTGTTCTGCCATCCCTTGTCGGGCCGGATCCGCTAAAGTCTGCTATATGCCCCAGGCAATCGCACGCTCCCACGGTGATCACCTTCACACCATCCCCTGGAGAGTCGATGCAGCCGCTGAAGGCAAGCAGCAGAGCTAGGAGAGCTGCAACAAGAAGATACCTAACCGTTGTTCCCAGCTGCAACACAGACCACCACTCCGGCGTCCATCGCTTTATCCGCAGCCATCGTCACCGGCGGATTCGTTTCGCCCAAATTCAAGCCTGCCAGGCTCAGACTCAGTACATTTGCACCCTGATCTATGGACCACTCGATCCCTGCGATTATATCTGAGACCTTGCCGTTGCCGTCGCTTCCTATAACTCTGACGTTCAGAAGCTTTGCACCAGGTGCAATGCCCTTGTACCTGCCACCAGAAGCTCTTCCTGATCCGGCGATTATGCCGGCGCAGAGCGTTCCGTGCCCGACCAGATCATCGGTAGTATCCTCGCTCTCAACAAAGTTCTTCTCGCCGATGACCTTGCCCACAAGATCTGGATGGTTCGTATCTATCCCGGAATCTATCACAGCAATGACTATCCCTGAGCCATCTATTCCATCGGCCCACACCTTCTCTGCATCGACCATCTCGTATGGGCATACGGCGTTCTCATCTGAAGAGTATCGCGGCGCACTTACTCGTACATCACCATCGGGATATATGCCAATGACATCTTTGTTATTCGCAAGTTCTGTTATAGCATCCCTGTCGCATCTAGCAGCCATTCCGTTTATGAGATGATATCTGTAGCGCACATCTATGCCATCGAGATCGGGGGAGCTGCCCTCCTTGAATAAGACTATCACGGGTATACGATCCGCTGTGCTCATGCTGCTTTTTATAGCGGGATCTATCTTGCTGCTCTCAGTATGTCCCAGTTGTGTAGCCGCTGCCACAAGAAAGATGAATACAAGAGGAATCAGACGTCTCATCGAGAACCATCCCCGCATGTGGGCATGTAAGAGATAATGCTAAATAAACCTGTGCTAGAAGACCATAACAATGATCGGTGGTATTCTATGGCTTAGCTTGATACTGCTTTTGGTTGCATCAATCACCAAACGCGCATCCTTCTCCGGAGGGGGGTGGATGCTGCTGGCTGTATACTGGCTCACCAAAGCATTCTCATACATCTCTCTAGGCGACTACTTCAATGTGATAGTGGTTTTGGCCGCTGGGGCATTCTCATTTTACTTCGGCCTTATGATATCAAGCGGAAGAGCCTCGAGCGCGTACGATTGGCTCACCACGACCGCGGCGATCTGCGGCCTACTCTACTTCCCATTCGCGGAGGTTCACAGCCTCTCCGAGTTTCTCATAGGACGGACAACGCTTCTCACATTCTGGCTTTTGAGCTTGATGAACGTCCCCGTCTCGATGGAGGGCTGGAACCTTCTCGTATTGAACGGCAGGTCGGTGGAGATTGTGCTCGCTTGCACGGCCATAGAGAGCATCGCATTGTTCGCAGGATTGATACTCTCGGTTAAAGCTCCGACAGCGAGGAGGCTTGCAGCCCTGATCCTATCGACCGCGACCATATACATCCTGAATATCGGAAGGAACGCGTTTGTGCTCCTCGCCTACGGAGAAGGTTGGTTCGGCCAGGACAGCTTTTACATTGCGCATAACGTGATCGCCAAGGCCGGAGCTACCCTGGCGCTGCTCGCCGTCGCATATTTGGTATTTGCGATACTTCCAGAGCTCATCGTCCTGCTGGACGAGCTTCTACTCGCGATCGTGCCCAGGAGGTCAGAGACGTGAACACAAAGCTAGCCCCCGGCTCACTCCCCTGGGTTATTACGCCAATGGCAGCTGCGGTTCTTTCTTATCTGGTCTATCCTCTCTTCTCACTCTTATTAGCAGTCATGGCGTTATTCATGATATATTTCCATCGAGATCCAGAGAGGTTTCCTGAGGGTGAGGGCATGCTCTCTCCTGCAGATGGGAAGATCGTTGAGGCGGATGAAAGCGAAGCATACATATTCCTGGGTCCGATGGATGTTCATGTCAATCGATCTCCTCTTGATGGAATCGTGAGAAGCATAGAGTTTCAGCATGGAGAACATTCGCCCGCTTTTTTGCATCCTCTGAAGAACGCACACAGCATCATAGTGATAGAATCCGACTCTGGCACGTTCACCCTGAAACAGATCTCAGGAATAGCGGCGAGGAGGGTGGTCTGCTGGGTCTCTCCCGGGGATAGGCTCAGGCGCGGTCAGAGAATAGGCATGATAAGGTTCGGTTCTGGGGTCGTAGTCACAGCGCCGCCTGGCTATAGAATGGTCGTGCAAAAGGGCGCGCGTGTTCGTGCCGGCGAAAGCGTGATAGCGGAGCAGGTAAAATGCAACTGAAGCTGCAGGATGCGCTCTCGCTGATGAATGCCATCGCTGGTTTTTGCGCGATCATTCTTGCGCATCTGGAGATGTTCGAGCTAGCTGTGATCATGTTGATATTGGCTGTGCTTCTCGACGGTGCCGATGGCATGATCGCCAGGCGGTCCAAACCGAGCGCTCTCGGTCTCAACCTGGACTCGCTGGCTGATATGATCTCATTCGGCCTCGCTCCAGCTGCGATGGCGTTCTTCCTCCTGAACACATCTCATATACTTGTGCTTGGGGCCATCTACATACTCTGCGGGATGATAAGACTGGCTAGGTACAATATCTCCCCACAGGAATGGCCGTATTTCGAGGGGCTCCCCATCACAGCGGCTGGACTGATGCTGGGCGTGGGCCTGCTCTTGAACTCTCTTCTCTTTACATCCATGCTCTTCATTGTGCTCTCGGCTCTAATGATCAGCACTATACCCTATCCCAAATTGAGGGATACGAGAATTGTTCCGGTCAGTTTAATTATAGGGCTGGCGGCATTGTATGCGTTTAGCATGGCAGGTATAAGGGCTTCTGCAGTTATTATATTATTATCATTTATACCATATCTGATTCTGCCGGTGGTGAGAGCGTGTATACAGCAAGAGAGATAGCGGCATTCGAGGCTGGTATAAAGCTCGGAGCTTTGTATCACCAGTTTGTCGGAACACCCGTGAGCGAGGAGACTGCTGACTCACTGGAGCGGGCAATGGAGAAAGCGATCGGACTGCAGCCGTACGTATTTTCCGCTAAAATCAAGATAGATCGCGATATGCTCAAGAGGAACATCTTCGGCTACTCGGAGCTGTCTGGAAAGATGATCCGGGCCGAGATCGAGATAGTCTACAAAGGCGAGCGGGTAAGAGCCGTTCTAAAGCACGATATCGAGAAGGACTACCCGATGATGCAACTGGAGTGACTTCCTCTCCGGCTGAAGACCGAAGTCTTCGCTACCCCATCTCTATAAGATGTGCGGTAGAACCAAAAGATCGGGCTGATTTTCGCCCCCTGCTCTTCTTGTATGGAATCACCGCAAAAATTTGGAGATGGCCTGGACTTCATCCCTCCAGGACTTTTGAGGCCGCGGCTACGCCTTCGCCGGGGCTTTTTATCACACCTTCCTTTGCGAGAACCAGCTCCAGCGCCTGTATGGTTCGCAGCACATCTCCAGCTGAGCAGACGCCCATCGTGCCGATCCTGAATATCTTCCCTTTGAGGCGCTCCTGGCCGCCTGAGACCACGACGCCCTGCTTCTTCATACCGCCACGGAGCTTATCATCATTGATCGCTGATGGTATCTTCATAGCAGTAACCGTATTCGAGTACTTGGAGTATTCATTCAATACCGGAAAGAGATCTATGTTCAGCGCAGATGCAGCCGCCCTGACGGCCTCGGCCAGCCTCGCTATCCTGGCCCTCCTGGCCTCAAAGCCCTCTTCGTCGGCCATATGGAGCGCCTCCTGTAGCGCGTAGAAGAGCGGTACTGCCGGTGTGAAGGGAGTCTGGGTGGGCTTTTTTCTCACGCTCTTCAGATGCGCCTTCAGGTCTGCATAGTAGCTTCCGGAGTCCTTCAGCATCTCCTCGGCGCGCTCGCTCACCGACACTATGGCCAGACCGGGCGGGACAGCAAGACACTTCTGTGAGCCGGTTATGGCTATATCGATCCCCCACTCGTCCGTCTTGAACTCATTGCCACCGATGGAGGAGATGCCATCCACTATGAATATCGCGTCGTATTTCCTTGCAATCCTGCCTACTTCCCTGGCTGGATTGATTATGCCAACGGATGTCTCATTGTGTACCATCGCCACCGCCTTTACGCCCTCATCCATCGCAGCCTCAATCCGATCGAGATCGAATGGCATGCCCCACTCAAAATCGACCGATATCGCCTTGCCGTATCTGTTGCCGATCTCTGTGAATCTCTCGCCGAACTTGCCGTTTGTTATCGTCAGTATCTTATCATCTCTGCCGATTATTCCGCCAACTGCTGCATCCATGCCGCATGTGCCGGACCCGCTCATGACCACTATCTCGTTCTTCGTCTCGAAGAACTCCTTGAGAAGCTCTCTGCAATCATCATATATCCTGCCGAACTCCGGGCTCCTGTGGCTTATCATCGGCTTCGACATCGCGCGAAGCACCCTCGGAGCCACCTTGACGGGGCCTGGTATCATCAGAAGCGTATCCTCTATATCCAAATGGGATCACTCTCTCAAAGGGGGCTTACACGGAGCTTGCTTTTAAACGTTGTGCAGTTCTCCAGCTCTTCCTCGCGAATGGCGGCAGATCTCCGTGTTCCTCGATCCAACCCCTGAGGAAGCTGATGGTCTCGGGGTCCGAGGGATAGCCGCTGCCGAGACTGCATCCAAGCATCTTCTCTAGATCTCTTATGGACCGGTCCCTTGCGACCTTGGCGATAATCGATGCGGCTGCTACAACGATATGCCTTCTGTCCGCATTGTGCTCCGCCTCGATACGCATAGAGACGCCCGAGTGCGCTCTGACCCTCTCTGCGAACCTGGCAGCATTTACATCTGACGCATCGAGAATCGCGCGGTCCGCCTCGAGGCTGGCTACGACCTTTGAGTGAGATCTCACCATTATCTCGTTCATGGTCATGAGAGAGCGGAGCTCGTCTATCTGTTGTGGCGTAACTTCGAGGATGAAATGCCCTCTGGCGGTGGCTAAAATGCGCTGCCACAACATCTCCCGCCTGGCCGGGCTGAGCTGCTTCGAGTCCTTAACGCCAGCTGCCGCGAGATCGAATATATCATCCTCGCTGAAAACAACCCCGGCAACGAACATCGATCCGATCACGGGGCCCTTGCCGGCTTCGTCGACGCCAAGTATGCGCATCATACATCTCTTCGTGCCAATGCTTCAAAACATTTGGCATTCTGGAATCGATGCCCCGACCAAGGAGAGTAAATAGATGCCCCAAATCGTCTTGGCGGTCTCGCCATTGGACAAGATAAGCTTCAATGCTAAAGTCGAGCCGTGCAGTCCCACAGCTATACGCTGAACTGGATGGTATTAGGAGAGGCGGCGCCTGCATTTCGCAAGCGCCAATGGCATCGCTCGAGCCTTTATCCGGCATACCAGGAAGCCCCGTCAGGTAAAGGAGGTCAAGTCGCGTGCCAAAGCAACATCATCTTACTGGATAATAAAGATTTTGATCATAGTATTACAATTGCATATCGCACTAGCTCTGACAAATACTGGTGACTCTGAACTGGTACGAAAATGGCTCCGATCCATTTTCAGCCACATGGCTGACCTTCGGTCATGAGCGTTTTTGATAGATGTAGGATCAATTTTACCACAAAAAGCATCTGCTAATATTGCGTGTTGTGACCTCCTCCCCAGCCTGAAGGCAGGAGTCTTTGCGCCCCTACTCCCCCATCTCTATAATGGTCAACTACTCCGCTCTAAAGGACGGGGCCTCCTGCCTGCCCGAGGTGAACCTTCTCTCCTCGCCCTCTCACGCCTATTCGTAGATGTTCGCGTATCGGACATCACGCGCTGAGAGACGACGGCTGGGAAGAGATACTCCGTAGCAGATGGTTACCAGAGCTGTTTTATGCCTATTGGGCAGGTCCCGGATATAGGGCCTGTCCGAATAAGGATTAAGCGTTTATGACCTGGAGAAGAAGAGAATATAAAAATTCTGGCCTCAGCGCTTATCCGGACATGTCCCGCATATCTACCAAAAGATTAATACGTTAAAGATAGTGATGCTTTAAACGTAATCGACGAGCATGGGTCCTCGGACAGGGATGTCTTTTGATGGAGATGTGCATGTAATGCTGTGCGCTAATATCGTGGTGCTTGTTTATGCTTAATGACATGTAGGACCTGGCTTATGTGCTCTCGAGGGAACCCCAAAAATGTACAGAGTAGGAGACATGCCTACGGGCGTGCTGGGTGATAAGCCCATGCAGAACCCCAGCCTTGTGCTGGAAAAGGAGGAAAAAAGGGGGATGCTTGCAGAACTTGAAGAGAAGAAGGCTAAGCTCAAACAGGAGTCGCTTATCTTCAAAGAGAAGCGCAGCCAGCTCAATGCTGAGGCCAGCAAGTGGGCTGCGAAGAGGAATGAGTTGAACAAGGAGACAAAGGAGCTCATCGAGAAGGCTCAGGAGCTCAAGAAGCTTCGCGACGAGTTCAACAACAAAGTCGCCGAGTCGAAGAAGCTTCGCGATGAACTGAACGAAAAGACGAATCAGATCTACGCGAAGATAGATGAGATCCGAAAGAAGTACAATCTCTCTGGGGACAGATCTATTCGCGAGCTTCGCAAGGAGATAGATCATCTGGAGTTCAGGCAGCAGACAGAGGTCTTGAGCCCCGATAAGGAGAAGCAGCTCGTGGAGAGGATCGCGATGCTCCACAACGAGTTCAAGCTCCGCAAGGAGCAGCTCGAGAAGAACGAGGAGCTCAAGAAGCTGCTTGAGGAGGCGCAGGCTCTGCGCGAGCAGGCTTCGAAGTATCACGAGGACGTCACCAAGTACGCTGAGCTGGCCCAAGAGTATCACGACAAGATGATAGCCACATTCAAAGAAGCGGATCAGAAGAGGGCAGAGGCAGATGCTGCACACCGTGAGTTTATCAAGGCGCAGGAGGCAGCTGACGAGCAGCACAAGGAGTTCATAAGGACTCAGAGGGAGATCCGCGATTTTGATAAGATCATAATGGGCCTCAAGAAGAAGAGCCGCGATGCCAGAGAGGATCGCGCAAAAGAGGCTGCAAAGCGCGAGGCTGAAGAGATTCTCAATCAGTTCAAGAAAGGAGAGAAGCTGGACACAAATGCTCTGCTGAGGCTCCAGCGCGCTGGCCTGGTATAAGCCAGAGGCGGGATCACCCGCCCCTCCATGTTAATCTTATAGTCGGTTTTGTTTACAGGCAAAGCGGAGGCTATCGAAGTTTGATGTAAGCAGCCCATCTGGGAATGAATTCAGCGGTAGCGCTACTAGATAGCAGGCAGTTTTCTATAACATCTTGTCATAAAACTAACAACCGAAGCCGATATGGTGAGCTTTGAGGTTAATCAGAAGCAATCGACCGAATTCTTATCGAGTAAGTCGAGATGGTATACCAACCCATCTGCTGCAGACGCCCCACTTTCGCAGCGATTCAAAAGGTGTTAAACACAGTATATCAGTGCAATACTGTGATACTCTGAGAAGAGAATTTGTGATCCTTCCTCGCAAGCCAAATGCAACAAAACTAATAAAGATAAAGACGTATTCTAATATTAATTGCAGCTTTGGGAAATACGTAGAAGCTTGGTGAATAAGATGTTTGAAAAGATATTGATCCCCATGGACTTCTCTAAACATGCGAGGAAAGTCGTCGAATGTGCCGGTCAGATACCTGGTGTGAAGGATGTAGTTCTCCTTCATGTAATCAGCAGAGACCCCCTTGCCAGGGTCTGGGACCCCGTCGCAGAGATCCGCGAGGCTGAGAAGAGGCTCGAGGCAGAAAAAGGGCCTCTCCAGGGAATGAACGTCAAGGTCAGGGCCGTCTCCGTTCTGGAGGGAGAGATAGCACAGGCGATTCAGAAGGTGGCGGATGAGGAGAAAGTATCTTTGATAGCGATGGGCGCAAGGGGTAAGAGCCTGATTGAGAGCGTCATTCTGGGAAGCGTGTCCAGAAACGTTCTGCGGTATGGAAACACCCACCTATTGCTGATGAGATACAAGGCGTTTGAAGGGAGGCCCCTGGAGGTTTACTGCGCGAGAATCCTGCATAAGGTGCTCTACCCGACAGACTTCTCGCAACCAGCGGAGGCGGCGCTCTCCTTCTTGAAGAACATACCGGGAATCGGTGAGCTTATGCTTCTCCATGTCGTATCCAGAGGCGAGACGCAGGAGGAGATCGATTCCGCGGTACGCTACGCCACGGATCGGCTGAATGAGATCGCCAGCGAGCTCAGGAAGGGCGGGCTGAATGTGACTACGAAGGTAGTGGTTGGCGAAGCATGTGAGCAGATAAGATCGATCGCCGCAAAGGAGGACGTCTCACTGATCGCTATGAGCTCACAGGGGGCGACGGCGATAAAGAAGGGCAGAATTGGAAGCACAGCATACGGCGTCGCAAACACAGCCAGCAGACCCGTTCTCATTCTGAGAAGCTCTAAGATCGCGATGTACTAAAGTACATCCCCAAATTTTTGTGCCTCCATCCCCACAGCAAGCTGTGGGGCATCCTCAGCTCCGACTCTGTCGATCCGGTTATCCGTTTTGCATAGCTGGCGGGCTCGCTTCATTATATCCCACCTAAGCTCCCCAACCATTAGGCAAAGGAGAGAGAAAAATGAAGCACATAATATCGTTTCTTCTTCATATGGCAAAGTGTATATTGCACAGTGCTAATCGCTATGCTTCGGCGTTATATGCCTAAAACGGGGCGCTTAGGATCCCAACCGCAGCGAGCTGAAGGGTATTCTAAAATAAAGCTCTCTCAGCCTAAACTCTGTGAAGTCCAGACTGGACATAACACGGCAAAAATAACGTCATACTCCGGCCCTGCAGACCGGAGGTTTTTGCGCCATTTTATTCTCCATCAACCAACCTGCGCGCCATCACCTCTGGCAGATACCCATCGCATCTGCCCAGAGCTTTAATCTCTTTCAGTGCAGCTCCATCAAAATACTCTCTGCCTCTGACATCTATCCTCAGCGTGATCACAAAAGCATCTCCCGCTTTTATATAATCCAACATCCATTTAATCATTCTGCCCTTGCGCTCGAACGGCACCGGATAAGCGCTGAGAATCTCAGATCCTTCTGCGAGAATGCCGAAGACGTAGACAGGTGCGAGATCCTTTACGCCATCATTATGTATCTTTATCCTGAAGCATACAATGTCCGAACTTTCCTTGTACGAATCGATGGTGATGTTCATATGAGCCGTTCCGTGTCTATAGGACGCGGGAACGCTGACAATGCTCTGCAGCGTGTAGTTGCCGATGTATATGTCGCTGAGATACGCGTCTCTGAGATCGACTCCCAGAATCGCCATTCCGGAGAAGTTCGCTCTGGTATCGAGCCCTCTTCTTCCAATACGCGTCTCTTTATCTATTCTGAGAGCTGAGAACTCCTCACGTAAACCCCGACCTCCTTCGATCCACGCGCCGGCCCTCCAGAGAGCTCCGCTTCTGTTGCTCTCCGCCTGGAGATGGTCTTCTATGTAATTATAGGTCGTAAGACCCTGCGAGAGATAGCTTCCAGCACCCCATATATGCGATCTCCTAGACTCATCGTATCTTCGAACCCTGAGCGTGCCGTTTCCAAGATACGAATGCGAAAAGGCACCGTATTCGCCATGCTCCTCGAATATCGCAGAGATCTTAGCGCTTCCGGATAATGAGTCGAATGAGCTCATATTTCCTAGTATGCTAGAGAGCTTCTTCACGCTGATCGAGCTCGATCCATTGAACTCAGCCGTAATGGCGATCGCAGTTCCGTTGGGGTCCGCCAGAGCATTCATGCTGTGGTTCATTATATCTGCATTCGAGGAAATAACGAATCTGCTCTGCCTGTTTACAAGATCTATGCGATCATTCCAGCTCGAACTGAACGTTACCTCTCTTCCGTATATTTTCTCATCATACCTCTCGCGCTCGGAAGATCCTGCTCTCAGGACTCTGATCGATCTGTCGGCGGTGCTCGTGGCTACGCTCTCCTCTGAGGATATGCGACCGCTGCCATGCCCTCTCATATTAAGCTGTGCGCCCTCTTCGGCCATAATGTTGACAGCAGCGCAGTCTCTCGCAGATAGATTTGATGTGGCTGCAAGAACGCAGTTACGTAGCACGAACCCATCGATATATGCTGCGCAATCTCTGTAGGTTCTCGCGAACCCCTCGCCCTCGATCCTGCCGGTCATCTCGAACTGGATGTCGCTCCTAGGAACCCTGCCAATCACAGTTATGTTTCTGCACTCGCCCGCGCCCAGTTTATCGATGTGCCAGAGGCCATCTGGCCCCCGTGGAGGGTTTGCGTATTCGATAACCAGCCGAGGATCGGGGTTCTCTTTGATCACAACATCCGTGAGTTCATAGGTTGATGGATTGCAGACGGTTATCGTGTATCCTATCGATTCGCCACGCCTGCACTCATGACATGATGCGCGCTTCGCGATCGAGATCTTTCTTGTAATGCTCCTAACATACGTGGAGACCTTCGCAGTGACCGGCCCGGCCTCCGAGCTCTCGAGGATGAAGAGCGCATCGATCGTATCATCGTCCATTCCAGCCTTGAGAAGAGCGTTTATCTCCAACATTCCTTCCTCGCCGGGCATCAAAACCCCTGGAATCGAGAAGAGAATCTCGCCGCTGCGCTCGCTTATCAGAGCCCGCGTGGCGCTTATGACCTCCATACCCGGGGGAAATTCGCCTCGCAGAGTGAGATTGGTCGCCTCTGCTTTTCCAAGGTTTTTATATTTAACAGTATAACATATAATTCCACCGCCGCCAACGCTCTCAGGCTCGCCTCTGGCATCGATAGCAAGCACAGGAGATATGATAACCGTTCTCTTCGATATGTTCTCGATGTGGCCATCGAATGATAGAATAAATCTCGTCTCTACAATAGTTCCGTTTGAGACCTTGGAATTCTTGGTGGTAATTCGGATAAGACCCTCCTCGCCCGGATGGAGTATACCGGGCAGGGCGCATCCAGACCATATGCTCCTAGCGGGATCGCACGGGAGCGGGCTGGAGGATACGAATGTCAGAAGCGGATCGTATACAGCTTTCACTACTACATCCTTGATATCCCTCTCCGCGATATTCCTGTAGCGAAGGGTGTAGTTGACGAATCCCCCATAAGCACACTCAGGAGCATCAACGCTCAGATAGCAAGATCCTATCACGATCTCAGATTTTACAGAAGCGGTGTACTCACGTCTGCCGATTCTATCCTCTTTGATGCTCGACCAGCTCAGATATGAGTTGGATATCTCGTGACCATCTGAGAGCGCGATGATATCGTACTTCAGCGAGAGGTTCTCTCCCTTTGGCAATCTATCTATGCGCCATATCAGAGATCCGTCGCAGAGCTCGATGGAGCCGCCATCGTATTCCAAGCTCTCGGGCAGGATCTCCACGCAATCAGGAATCCGCTCCTTCAAGATCACATCCCAGGCGTCGCTATCCCCGGAATGCTCTATGGATATACGATATCTCAGCGTCTCTCCTATCTTCATGCTTTTAACAGTTGGAGACTTTCTGACATTCAGCCTGGGCTCCACGATCTCGATCTCTCCTGTTCGAGTGGAGATGGATCTTCTCTCTCCGGTGGATAGCCAGCTCAGCTCAAGGCTTGCCATGAGTGGTGACTCCAGAGAGGATGCATCGACAGATGCTCTCAGGGAGAGATCGAGATGGCCGGCCTGGACGTCTCCCAGATACAGACTGAGGTCGTCACCCTGCGAGATCTCTTTGGAGAATGAGAAGCTGCAGCTCAGGCTGGCTGGATCGTAATGCATTCCGGGCAGGCTCAGATTCAGCCATGCTCCGCTGAGATCTGGAAGGTCTCCGTAGAAGCGCATCTCGACATAATCCCCAGGGCATCTCTTAAGAAGCGTAGCTGGTTCGCATTCTATGCGCAGGTCATCGACAACAATGTACGCATCAGCTGTTCTATTGTAACAGTCCAGATCCGTCCACCGGCCGGATCGCTCGTTAGGATCATCCCCCTCCCTGCTCGTCCATGTGAGACTCGATCTCCCGCCAATGCAGCCCGTGATATTGGTAGAAATTGCGTAAATGACATACGCCCTCTCGCCCCTCCTGAGCTTTGGAGCCGTCCAGATGAGATCTTCGCCAACTTGCTCGAAGTTCATCGGCATACTGCTGTAAAATCTCAGAAAACTCACGTTATCCGGGACCACATCTCTTAAAACAATATCATAAGCATCCGCTCTGCTGCTATCATCATGATATACATCCAGCTGAAACACCAGCTCATCGCCTACAATTGCTCCAGAGATCTGGGATCGCTTCTCCAGGCACAACAGCGGCTCCACGATCTCAATGCACCCTGAGTTGCTATCTGTGCGGTATCTCAGATTCCCATCACCGCTTCTCCACTGGACCTTCGCAGTGCCGGCTTGCAGAACAACACCATTCCTGTTCTGCTTGGAATTGGCGATTATCGCATCATACCATAAATCGAGATCTCTATCATCTGTATTGTTCAGATCGCCGAAGGATAGCACAAGAGTGTTAGCATCTCCTGTAGGCAAGGCAACATCTAACGGGTTCGAGCCGCTGATCTTCAAGCTGGCTGGATCGTAAACGGTGCCGTTTGGCAATATGTCGATAACAACAAGATCTTTGATAACTGCTCTTGGGAGGTTCAGATGTATCTTGTAGGTAGCAGAATCGCCGATTGTGCATATTCTATCGAAATCTGGTGTCTTAGATATGCTGACATCCCCAGATACCGTGATCTTGAAGGTATCAGTTTCATCATAATTATCGAGCCTGGCACCACCGCCGCGCCTCTCGTTCGGATCATCTCCGGGCAGGCTTGTCCACATGACAGCGGCCGTACAGCTCAGGTCCTCTCCTAGAACAGCGCTGCCTTTGACCCTGGTTATCAACCTCATCTCTCCCCTGGAGCCCGCTGGAATTCTATCGTACAGGAATCTTATCACGTTACCATCTACAGAAAGAGGAGCTGGTTCTGCATTCAGTATCTCTAGGCGATCTGCTATCGTCTCTGTGAGATTCACGTCATATGCGTCGCTTGTACCTGTGTTGCTCAGTGTCACAATCTGCTCCACTATATCTCCCGCCTGGACATTCGTTCTGTTCGCGCTAATGGCGATTTTGATCTCAGGCTCTACAACTGTTATCGATGCGGTCGCATTTATGGAGCATGTATCTCCCGCCGGATCCTTCCATACGGCCTGAGCGGTGTTTGTAAGCACCGTCCCGTTTTGATTGGAGATCGTGTTCACGACCAGAGCATGTACCTTGATCCTCAGCTCAGATGAGCCTATGTTTCCCAGCGTCCAGAGCAAGGTCTGGCTGTCGGGGCGTTTTGGATTCGCCAGATCGCCCTCATAACCAAGGTATTTCGTCCCCTTTGGAAGCACATCTTTTAGCTGTAGTTCCTGGACATCTTCGAATATACGCAAGCATATCTCAAAGGTGACCCTGTCGCCTATCGTTCTTCTCGAACCTGGCGCCGCTCCCACAGACAGATCTACAGCCGGGAGCTCCTGTGACATCGGCAATGTATACGTTATATCGTCAACTGTATAAATTGCGGGTGTATTCTCCTGTGTTAAGGCAGAGGCATCATATAATAATAAGCAGAAGCAAGCTACGAGTATGATAATGATATGTATACGCTCCATTTTTAACAGTGCGTGCAGATACAAATTGGCAAAAAACATTCCAATATCCAATAAATTTTCAAATAATGTTTTAATCGAAGATTGTGATCGATAATACTGCATAATCACCACCTCCACACTTGAAATTCGTATCCCCATAGAGATTGTTCCCATAGATTGTTATATTCTGGTATCGCTTATGAAAATGCACCTCCCGACGAAGCAAAAGCTGATCAAGACACATATAATCCTTTCCAAACTTGTAAAAATTGTGTTAGAAATTTTTATAATGTTATCAGACAAAAGTGGGCCGATCTCGGAGAAGAGGCTTCTGTTAATATTCTGTTATACAAAGAATCGATTGTAGTGGATCCGATAGTAATATGAACCGAGAAGAAGTATCATAAGCAGGATATTCGCATTTTCACGCGCGTGAGCAGC
>CAZMZV010000015.1:21032-32474 GCA_964570975.1 uncultured Methanotrichaceae archaeon
AACCGAGAAGAAGTATCATAAGCAGGATATTCGCATTTTCACGCGCGTGAGCAGCATAAAAGCGCTTATCCGGACAGGTCCAGCCGGAATGAGGGGAGAGGACTTCGCTTTCATCCCCGCCCTGCAGGATGGGGGCTTCCCGCTCCGTCCTCTCAGCTCTTAAATTAAAGGATTGGCAGGTACCTCTCCAGCTCCCACTGGCTCACGTTTGTGCGATATGCATCCCACTCAGCCTTTTTGATGGCTATGAAGTTCTCGAAGACATGGTCTCCCAAAGCCTCTCTCACGACGTGGCTGTTCTCTGCGAGCTGAATCGCTTCATTCAGGCTGCCTGGAAGCGAGCGGATGCCGGCCTCTTTTCGCTCCTCATCGCTCATATGGTAGATATCACGCTCCTGTGGAGGCGGAAGCTCGTATTTGTTTGCTATACCTGACAGCCCTGCCACGAGCATCACGGAGAAAGCCAGGTACGGGTTGGCTGCTGGATCCGGGCTTCTGTACTCAACACGTGTGGCAGCCTCCTTGCCGGGCTTGTACATGGGAACTCTTACGAGAGCGGATCTATTCCGGCGTGCCCAGCTGATGTAAACTGGAGCTTCATATCCTGGAACGAGTCTTTTGTAGGAGTTGACCCACTGGTTTGTCACAGCCGTTATCTCAGCTGCATGCTTGAGCAGCCCTGCTATGTAGCATTTCGCCTCATCTGATAGGTGGTATTTATCACCAGCGTCGAACATTATGTTCCTCTTCCCCTGGAAGAGTGACTGATGGACGTGCATGCCGCTTCCGTTCTCGCCGAATATCGGCTTTGGCATGAATGTCGCATAGCATCCGTACTTCGTTGCTATCTCCTTGACGGTTATCTTGTAAGATATCACATTGTCTGCCATGGTGAGTGCATCAGCGTACCTGAGATCGATCTCGTGCTGTGATGGCGCCACCTCATGGTGGCTGTACTCGACATCGATGCCCATAGCATCAAGGGCGAGAATCGTATCCCTGCGCAGATCAGATGCGACATCCAGCGTCGTAAGATCGAAGTAGCCGCCCTTGTCAAGGATCTCCGTGCTCCTGTCGCTCTTGAAGTAGAAGAACTCGAGCTCTGGACCTACCATGAACTGATAGCCCTTCTCCTTCAGACGCATGAGATTCCTCTTCAGCACGTATCGAGGATCACCCTCGTACGGGGAGCCATCCGGATTCAGAATGTCGCAGAACATCCTCGCAACAGCATTCTCCTTCTGGCGCCAGGGGATCAGCCTGAAGGTTGATGGATCCGGCTTGGCAACGAGATCCGACTCGTAGATCTTTGCGAAACCTCTTACCGATGATCCATCAAAGCCCATGCCCTCTGAGAAGGCGCCATCCAACTCGTTGGTGTTGATGGCAAAGCTCTTCGGGATCCCAAGGATATCGGTGAACCATATCCTGACAAATCTCACGTTGTACTTATCTATCGCCTCAAAGACATCGTCTTTTGTTAAAGGGGCATTCATATATCGAAGCCTCCAAAGAGTGTGGTTCCAAGAAAAGGATTTATAGATATTTGAGATGTTTTCATAATTCTTGTGAACATTTATGATGGGGCGCCGGCGCTATTTCTGCATGGCGTTCCGATTTTAAAATCACGATATTATTTTATTAAGTGGGCTTGAGCTGGCTCACATGACCGGTCTGGGATAGATCGTCTCGTCGCGTGAGTACTTGATCTCAAAGAACCTGCTCTTCGGGGCTGCTTCTTCTGTAGCATCTTCTTTCTGTTCTTCTATTCTTGTTTCGGGCGCCACTCTTTGTTTGAGGAACTCCGGATCTGGATTTGTGAGCGTCGCCATGAAATTTCCTCTCCATGCCTTTCCATCCGAGGAGGCTGCGACAAAGCTTCCTTTGAGCAGGCCGGAATCGCGAGCACTGCCCTTCATGGATATGATGAGAAGATGTCTTCGATACATCACCGCGGATATCTCGAAGCCCTCTGTAGTATAGATCCCAGTGATATGCCCGTCCATGGGCTCGGGCTCGTCGATCGAGGCAGATCCTGTTATCGCGCTCCCGTTCTGAACCATCGAGATGAGAGAGCTCCCCAGCATCTCAGAAGTCGTCGACCAAACCACATCGTACCTGAAATCCCACAGCCCTGTTACCCCGCCGACCGGCTGTATCGATACGAGCGAGAGCAGGATCAGCATGAACAGAAGCGCATCTTTAGGCATCGTATCACTATAAGAGGTTATTATTTATAAGCTGCTCTATTCATCTGTGAGCATGGTTGAGATCAGAGATCCCGTTCACGGATACATAAAGATGGATGACCTCTGCCTCTCGCTTCTCGATACCCCTCAGCTCCAGAGGCTGAGATGGATCAGACAGCTCGGGCTCGCATGTCTCGTATATCCAGGCGCCTGCCACTCACGGTTCGAGCACAGCCTGGGAGCCTATCATCTGGCAGCGATGCTCTGCAGCCGCTTAGAGCTCAGCAATGAAGATAGCATGAAAGTAAGAGCTGCGGCTCTCCTTCATGACATAGGCCATGGCCCGCTATCGCATGCGACAGAAACGTTGCTCTCGAGATACCTCCGCCGTGGGCATGAGAGTGTGATAGAACTGCTGAGGGCAGAGGAGATTCGCAACCCTTTGGAGGAGGAGGGGATAACGGCTGAGGAGATTCAGAGGCTAATAAAGGGAGAGACAGAGCTGGGAAAGATCGTCGCAGGGGAGATAGATGTAGACAGAATGGATTATCTAATCAGAGATGCGCACTACACGGGTGTTGCATACGGCGTTTTCGATTGTCTCAGGCTCACCGAGAGGATGCATCTCTCATCGGGAAGGCTCATGATAGACTCGGGGGGCATTCATGCAGCAGAATCGCTTCTCCTCTCAAGACTCCTCATGCAGCCAACAGTCTATCAGCATCACGTCTGCAGAATATGTGAGTGCATGATCTCCAGTGCTCTGAGATACATGATCGAGGAGCTCAACGCAGATCCTGCATACATTCATAAAATGGATGACTTCCAGCTGTTTTCGATGATGGCATCGTCTTTAGGATATGCCGCGGAGATCGCAGATCGCATAAAATCCAGACGGCTCTTCAAGAGAGCCGTTTACGTCGGCGTGGAATCTCTTGAGTTCGTCCCTAAAACAGGAAGCGAGAGAAGGCTCGCTGAGGAGATCTCGGCAGAAGCGAACCTGGACGAGAGGTACGTGCTGGTGGACTGCCCGCCTCCTCCAGAGGTTCCTGAGGGAAGGTTCCAGGTAGAGGTCGACGGCGAGATCATGCAGATAAGAGAGGTCTCGCCGGTGATAAGAATGTTGGAGGAGGCGCATAAGGCCACCTGGAGGCTCGGAGTCTACACTCCTGCAGAGCATCGGGAAAGGGTTGCGCGGGCTGCAGAGCGTTGTCTTGGAATAAGAAAACCGCCGATTCAGCATACACTCGATCGGCTTGGGTCTTGAGCCTCTATTCGATCGCGCTGATCTTCAGGGCAGAGCTTGTGGAGGTTGCTTATTGTTTAGGGCGACCACCTCTCAACCTGGAAGTCCGGATTCTGCGGTATGCTATCCCATATCAAACCGCCTGATCCTCGATCCGCCTGGGGGAAGAAATGCCACGATCTTTTCTGGAGACGCGATCGACTTGAGGTACCTCTTGTCCTCGTATACCTCGAGGAGCTGCCTGTAGATCCTCTTTGCTAGATCATCTGGCATGTATTCTCCAGGCTCAAGCTCGATTATCCTCGAGCTCTTGGATTTTATAGCGGCAATTGGTCCGCCTATCAGAAGGTCATCGACTATGGCCAATCCAACCCCCAGCGGCACATCCCTGAGATACCTTCGCTCCCCGCGAATTACGAAAGCGCCCTTCCTCAAGAACTCGCCGTGCTCAGGCGTCTTAGTCACCTGATCCCCTCTGACAACGTAGCAGTCCCCTGAGGCGACCCCCTCCCTCCAGAGGTTGCTGTAGCTCACCGCAAACTGTCCGGCCTCCCGTATCGTCGTCTCCGGCACCTCATGCCCCTCGCTCTTTATCACAGTCAGTGGTGCCCCGGGATAGTCTGTATGGAGCGCGAGATCACGCTTCTCCAGATACTTGAGATAGATCTCCTCATTGCTATCCGCGTCCCTGCCACCGATGACCAGAAATCCATCTGATGATTGAAACCATCTGAACCTCTCGAACCATCTCGGTTTGTGCCTGCGCGCAACGAGCTGCTTTTTTCTGATCTCCTGCGTTCCGCCCAGCATAAGCTGCTCTGTGGCCTTCAGTGCCTCCTCAGCGCCAGCAGCCTTCTTTGCGAAATCCTTTGCACGCTCGTAGTATCTTGCAGCATTCTGCGGTACTGTAAGACCGGCGTTCAGCTCGAGCTCCCGGCCATCGATCTCTACAACCATCTCGCCCTTGTAGTCCATTGATTTTATGGTCGAGAAGCCGGAGCTTTGAATCCTCTCCCAGATATCATTATAGGAGAGACCTTTCTCCCTCGCATCTGATATCGCCTTCAGGAGCGAATCGATCTCAACGTATCGCTGATAGATGAGATCGCCCAAAGAGGTCATCTCGATCTCTTTTGCTCTGAGCTCGTTGAGCGCTGCCCTCTGGAGCTCAAGCCTCCTCTCCAATGCGCTCGGCTTCGGCCTCAAAGGCTCTACCACAAAGAACTCGTCCAGGGCCTCGCTGAAACTCTCGAAGGTTTTGCTCTCCAAGCCCCTGTAAACCTCCAGGGGGAATGGCACGACATCAAAAGGAGATCCATCTTTGTACACTATCTGCGGCTTTATCTCCTTGATATCGAATACCTCTTTGAGGGCCGTATGGACCTTTTTCAGATCCGCATCTGATATAGATGGCGCGTATATGCTCTTATCCACACCAGCTCTCAAACAGACCTCTTCTCCATAGGTTCCGCCCATGTTCAATCCGCGAACGAGAGCGCGCACGAGATCTGTATCGGATTCGCGTAATATCTCCTCGAGCCTTTCGAGCGATACGCTCCTGGGATCATCCATTGCGGTGTGATAGATGTACTGTTCGCCGGCAACGAGCCTTCTATCTCGAAAACTCATCGGTTTCAGCGGGAGTATGATCCTCATGCTCTCGTCGAGTAGCAGTATGTTACCCTTCGGGAAGAGCTCCACCACGATTCGGTAACTTCCATCCCCTCTCTCCACGCATATCTCGAGAACCCTGTCGAAGTCGTGCTGCTCCACATCTACAATTCTACCGCCGGAGAGGCGGGAGCGAAGCATCGCTGGGAACTGTGGCGGGCTCTTGCCCACGGTCCTCTCCGTTTTAGTTATATGGGCTCTTCTTCCCGCCTCGAGAAGGAGATCGAGCCTGCCCTCTCTTGATTGAACCGTGAGCCATATCGTCTCGCCGGAGCTCTGGTATGCCTTTCCGAAAAAACCACCAACTATGCGGGATTGCAGCTCTGCGGCAATCGCAGCTACATCCACATTGCTCATCGCTTTCTTCATGCCAATTCGACTTAAGGACCGTTGTACACGAACTCTATGTTCAGATCGAGTATAAGTCTTCTGAGCTCATCGCATGTTATCGGTCTCTTGAACTCGCTTGCGGTCTTGACCTTCTCCGCAAGGATGCAGAGATCCTTCTTCTCGAGATCGTAGCCCATCTTCTTTGTGATGTACTTCAAAGCCTTTGCGCCTGTATGCTTTCCTATGATGATCTTCCTATCGGCCCCGACCATCTCCGGCGAGTAGAGCTCATAGGTTCGAGGCTCTTCGAGAACCGCAGCGACGTGTATACCAGATTCGTGTGCAAACGCATTCTCGCCGACCACGGCTTTGTTCTTGGCCACGGCAACTCCGGAGTACCTCTCAACCAGCGAGGAGATCGATTTCAACTTGCTCAGATCGTAACGATCTATGCCGTAGTGTATGCGCAGGTTTACAAGCAGCTCCTCAAGCGGCGTGTTCCCGCTTCTCTCCCCGATCCCGTTGATCGTTGTGTGAAGCTGCTTCGCGCCCGCCTCAGCCCCAGCTAGGGTGTTGGCGAGAGCAAGACCGAGATCATCGTGGCAGTGAACGCAGATCGGCACGCTTACAACCTTCTTTATCTCGCTTATCATGTAGTACATTGTTCGTGGGTTCATTATGCCTACCGTATCTGCCACGCTCACGTAATCGGCATGATACTCCTCTGCCTTCTTGTAGAGCTTTTTCAGTATGTTGAAGTCGGTCCTCGTAGCATCTTCCGCGGAGAATCTCACTATAAGACCATGGTCTTTTGCGTACTCGACCGTCTCGAGAGCGCATTTTATCGCCTCAGCACATGTCATGTGCAGCTTGTATTTGAGGTGGAGATCAGATGTTGCGATGAATACGCTAACCATGTCCACTCCACACTCAATTGCAGCATCCACATCTGATTTGATAGATCTAGATAAAGCGGAGATCTTTGCATTGAGCCCCAGATTGCAGACGTCCTTTACAGCGCTCTTCTCGCTCTTCGATACCACCGGAAAGCCAGCCTCTATGATCTCGACCCCGATCTCATCGAGCTTCCTGGCTATATCGAGCTTCTCCTCCGGTTTGAACACCACTCCTGGCATCTGCTCGCCATCTCTCAGGGTGACATCGCATATCTCTATATCAAGAGGTGGTGCACCCACAAGCTCCAGGAACTGATTGACAGAGAAGTCTTTCATTCAAATTATGCCTCGATCTCATTTCTTAAATCGATTTCGTAGGAAAGATCCTTCCGCATCGTTGAAATCAATCTTGACGAATATACATGTTCAATTAATATGTCGTTTGGCACAAAATGCCTCCGATATATTTCCAGAACCTCGGGCATGTGCATTTTCATCTTGGCCTGTGGGCACGATTCGTTGAGCCTTTAGATCATGCGGAAACGCCAGAAGACAGATATATCCTGAGTTCCTCATCGCTTGGGCGAGATGATATCGAGGAGATTGAGGCTTTTTCAGATACCAGTGCCCATTGACAAAATAATCGGTACGCTACAGCTCCGTATGCTAAATTACAGAGATGAGGGGTAGCGAAGACTTCGGTCTTCAGGCCGGAGAGGAGGTCGCTTTGATGCCAAATGTTTCAAGCAGCGCCTTTGTCTCTCCGTTGCTGTGCAGGAGGATCTCCAGGAGATCCTCCGGCTCATCAATATCACAACCTGCTCTGTAGGAGTAGTAATAGCCTACCTCTATTCCTAGGCGCGCGGCCTCAAGCTGATGCTTGAGAAAGCTCAGTCCGCTGTACCGCGTCCTGAACCTTGGATCCCTTATCAGTATCATATTTGTCCCCCCGCCGCGGCCCGGGGCCAAGACGACATCACCGGGCGTTTGGATCATCATCTTGACATCCTCCTCTCTGAGGAGCGGAAGGTCAGCCATAGTTATGAGAATATCCTCATGCCATCCAGAGGATGCAACCCTATCTATAAAATAATTAAGAGCATCATTGAGCTCTAGGTTGGAGAAGACCAGCTCAATCCCCAGGTCTTCGAGCATCTCACATCGCAGGCCGGGCCGCGCCAAGAGAGTCACTCTATCCGTAGATCTGAGCGCCTTCAGGACATCTCTCAACATCGCAAATGCAAGAAGATGCCTCTGCTCATCTGAAAGCACAGGCGACAGCCTGCTCTTGCACCCGATCGATTTGAAGGGCACTACGCAATGTACCGGCTTGAGCACATTCAGAACTAAGATGAAGGAGATAAAGTATTTGCGTTTCGTGTCCTGGAACTGGTCCGGATAAGCGCTGAGGCCAGAATTTTGGACCTTTACAGTTTCTGCATGTCAGAAACACTTAATCCTTATTCGAACACGTCCCGTGTCTTAGACCTCCCAGAATAAGGAAACAACTAAGGAAAGGTAGCTGACATAATCAGCTGCTCAAAGTCCCTCTTCCTCGCTCTATTATTCGGACACGGCTCCCCGTTTCGACCAGCAATTTAATCTATTCCGATTTTAAAAGAGCACCTAATGCTCGATCTTCTGTCCAAAACGCTCGATACAGCGGTGCCAGTGCTGGTTACGATATTCCTGGGTCTATTCTTAGCTGGCATGCTCATGGAGCTCGGTCTTCTCGATCGCCTCTCGCTCTTATCCCGACCTCTGGTCTCCCTGGCCAACCTTCCCTCTATATCAGCGTCATCATTTCTAGTATCCCTGGGATCGGCTGTCGCAGCAAACTCTATGATAGCTGAGTTCAAGATGCGCGGTGCTATCGATGATCGTGAAACCATATTGTGCGCCATGATGAACAGCATACCCGTATACATAAGAGAGATCTTCACGTATCAGCTGCCTGTGGTCGTTCCACTTCTCGGGCCGGTGGTTGGCCTGTTCTATGCATCTGTCTTCATAACCACCGCGATTATCAAGATCCTAATGGTCATAGTTCTGGGCAGGCTTCTTATCAAAGGGGGGAGGGGAGAAAAGATAACATTGGAGTATCCTAAAAGAGAGAGCGCGCCGCTCAGAGCGGCGATTAAAACAGTGAGAGGACAGATGAGGTTGTTCAGCAGGATCTCTTTGACGTATGTATCAATGACCTTGATTGTCCTGGCTCTGAACGAGATAGGCTTCTTCGAGCGGTTGAGCGTCTTGCCTATTGCTCAAACTTTCAACATCAATCCAGAGGCGGTGGTACCCCTTACCACTTATGTGATAAGCCCGCTTGTCGGATTGTCCATGATAAGCCCGATGATCCAGAGCGGCTCGCTCTCAGAGATCCAGGCAGCAATCGTCTTGATGATTGGAAGCATGTTTATGCTACCCATCTTCGCTCTAAAAAGCATGGTGCCAAACTATACAGCTATATTCGGAGCGCGAATCGGTTTATCTGTGGTGATTATCTCAACAGGTGTGAGCATTATGGTAAGAGCTTTTTTCCTCCTGATGCTTTTGAGCATGGTATGACTGTTTTGCGCCAGCTGCTTACATCACAACGGAATTTGCTCAGGAATATTAAAAACTCATGGCCCACGGTCACCCATAGAATGGAACCGTCCGGGGGCATTTTCCACTTCAGCACACTGCCGCAAGAGGCGGAAGTCACTACAATTCAAAAGTATTTTGCAGCTATCTGTCTTATCTGAGACAGAAAGCCGCGTTTGAGATCAGATCGCTCCGAGTAGTTTCGCCGCCTCTTCAGCGCTTTTATTGCGATGCACGATCTCGCATATCGCCTTAGTCATGAGAGTGGGATCTTCATGCTGGAAGACGTTTCGGCCTATCGCGACGCCTTTTGCGCCAGCCTTCATCGCACCCTCGATCATCTCCAGGAATTCGAGATCTGTTGCGGTTTTAGGCCCACCCGCTATAACCACTGGAACGGGACAGCCTTTTACGACCTCTTTGAAGCTCTCGGTAGAGCCTGTGTAGTTCGTCTTTATTATATCGGCACCGAGCTCTGCACCGGCTCGCGCAGCATGCGCCACGACATCGGTGGCGTTCGAATTCGTGATGTTCTTGCCACGGGGGTACATCATGGCCACGAGCGGCATACCCCAGAAGTCGCATCTCTCCGATACCATTCCGAGGAAGTGGAGCTGCTCCGCCTCTGTTTCAGAGCCGATGTTTATGTGAACGCTAACCGCATCTGCGCCAACCTTTATCGCCTCCTCTACCATCGCTACCTGTACCTTGTTGTTGGGATCTGGACCAAGCGATGTGGATGCGGACATATGGACGATTAGCCCTATGTCCCTGCCGTAGCCACGATGTCCATGCCTCACCATGCCCTTCTGCTGAAGTACAGCATTCGCGCCGCCCTTCGCCACCTTGTCCACCATCTCCGGCAGATTCGTCAGCCCTTTTATCGGACCGACAGAGATGCCGTGATCAAGCGGGATGATAACCGTATTTCCACTATCTCTATCCATGATCCTCTCCATTCTTACCCTCTTTCCGATCTCACTCATAGCAGACACCATGTAAGTGTTAACGTGATACACGCTAGCAGTTAGCATATATAATCCTGACGGTTGTACAACGGAACCCGTCCGGATGAGGGCGGAGGCCAGAAATTTTTATATTCTCCTCTTCTGCATGTCAGAAGCTCTTAATTCTTATTCGGAGACGTCCGTGCAACGGGACAATCCGAATAAAGCTTGCTTTGTTTTTCGAATTCTCGATAGCATAAAGTCGATAACACAAATCATAAATCAATACTATCAGCTGTTATCATCTGCAACATCTCCTCGACGCAGAAAGCTCAGAGAAAAGATTATCATTCAATTTATGGAACAGAGATATCGATGAGAGTCGAGCTGGATGTGAACGAGGTAAAATCTCTATTCGAGAGATCTTCGCATCAGGACGATGTCCTGGAGGGTCTCTACAGGATGGTCATACCGGAATGGGATCGGATAGAGTATATCGTAGAGGGAAGGCCGCATATCGGAGAGGTTGGATGGAGGACGATATTCTCTCTCTTCGAGGAATTCGATGAAAAACATCATGGAGACTTCGTATTTCCCGGATATGTGTGGCTTGGTCTGGGCTTCCTCTTGGATAAAGAGCTAAAAGCGTGGGAGGTCGATACTTCGGAAGTTAAATATATATTCAAAAAGTGAAACTTTCATAAACGCCCAGCGACATTCTAATTGACGTCCTCTCCGGCATGGCCCGCTACTCTAGATGAAATCAACATAATCTAGCCATCGCTTTATAATGAGAGGATATTCATCGAATCGAGATCACAACATCTGCATGGGGATCTGTGTTTTCTCTGCCTGCTCTTATGAACAAATCCCAAAAAATGTGGAAGTGAGCTGCTTTCGCTAATCAAGACTGACGGCAAAGAATTGATGTTCTAGAAAATAACAGACGCATAAAATTGCCTCTGATACCATTCTAGAAATAATTTGAAATGAATCCTACAAAGGTATGAAAATCACATGGCGGAATGCTATTTAAGCCTCGGGCGGGATTCGAACCCGCGGCCTCGTCCTTACCAAGGACGCGCAATAACCGAGCTTTGCTACCGAGGCGCTAACCGCTCGATTACCTCTGCCTTTTAGTAGTTTTCGGTCATCTCGCCGTACCTGATAATTCAAAGAATTTGTTGCTGGATATCGATTCTAAAAAGTACGCAGCTGCGCAGCCATTTGCCATGAGCACAACGAGATCGATAAGTAGTAGCGTACATTAGCTACTGAAGCGCTACTCTTCCTCTCCGGCCTGAAGACCGGAGTCTTTGCTATTCCCACATCTCTATAAGCGAGTTAATCGAACTTCCTGTCAAAATGGATTGCAGCCATTCGATTTTAGCCACGACATACATGGCAATAACTGGTCGTGTACTCGCTCTACTGAAAATCGTCACTAGAATCAAATGCAAGGGATTTATTTCCTGCAAAAGAGCGATCAGTTCACCGGTTAGCGCTATTCAGTAATCTGAGCACGCCACCCAATAACTAACGGTATCTCAAACGCCTTCATTCCTTTGACATCTCCT
>CAZMZV010000016.1:0-32367 GCA_964570975.1 uncultured Methanotrichaceae archaeon
GAGAGCGACAGAGCGTTTATAAGGGCTCGTGACCTGAGGGTGATGAAGCTATCGAGGAGCGTAGACTCCCAATAAATTAGGATCCTCCAAGACGTCTCTTGTAATCTGCAAGCATATTCAGGGCATCAAGCGGCGTGATCTTCTCGAGATCTAGTTTCTTTATCTCCTCTAGAATGCCATTGTCATTGCTGTTCTCAGGCGGGCTGAAGAATATGAGCTGTGTGTATCTCCTTGACTTCTCTTTGGTTTTGCATCTGTTGATCTCTATCGCTGCCTGTTCCTCGATGATCCTCAGGAGATCCTCAGCTCTTTTTATAACCGGATCCGGAACACCAGCAAGCTTTGCGACATGTATACCATAGCTCTTGTTGGTCGCTCCAGGAACTACAGTCCTGAGGAATGTTATCGATCTGCCTTCCTCCTGGACAGCCATGCTGTAGTTCACTATGCCTGGGAGATTAAGCTGAGTTAGCTGATGGTAATGTGTGGCGAAGATCGTCTTGGCCCTTATCTTTGAGTGTATGTATTCCGAGACCGCCCAAGCTATGCTCAGCCCATCGAATGTGCTCGTGCCCCTGCCGATCTCATCGAGGAGTATCAGGCTATGCGGTGTGGCTGAGGTGAGTATGTTCGCGAGCTCGCTCATCTCCACCATAAATGTGGACTGGCCGGCGACCAGATCATCCCTCGCGCCCACTCTGGTGAATATCCTGTCCACGAGCCCTATTCTAGCGTACGAGGCCGGAACGAAGGAGCCGATCTGGGCCATTATCACTATGAGGGCTACCTGCCGCATGAACGTCGACTTGCCGGCCATGTTGGGCCCCGTCAATATCATAAACCAGCCTCTAGCATCCATCGTCAGATCATTCGGCACGAAGCTGCCTCTCATCACTCTATCCAGAACTGGATGTCTCGAATCGCGAAGCAGTATCTCTCCACTAGTATCCACGATAGGTTTGACCATGGCTCCCGCGAGGGCAGCTTTTGTCAATCCAAGGATAGAATCGAGCTCGCCTATTGCGGCTGCAACCTCCTGTATCGCTCTCGTCTTGGCTGCAACCTTCTTACGGAGGTCTAAGAATAGCTCGTACTCAAGAGCGAGAGACTTCTCCTGCGCTGAGAGCACCTTCTCCTCCATCTCCTTCAGCTCTTGAGTGATGAAGCGCTCGGCATTTGCGAGCGTCTGTTTTCTCACGTAATCCTTCGGAACCATCGAGAGATTCGGCCTTGTGACCTCGATGTAATAGCCGAAGACGTTGTTGTACCCCACCTTCAGCGATTTTATTCCCGTCCTTCTCCTCTCCGCCGCCTCCAGCTCTGCGATCCAGTTCTTCCCATTCCTGAGAGCCATGCGAAGCTCATCCAGCTCCGCGCTGTAACCATCCCTTATGACCCCACCATCTCTTGGAGAAAGGGGCGGGTCATCGCTCAGCGCTCTGTCCAGCAAATCCGCTAGCTCCAGCAACTCATTTTTCTCCAACCTCTTCAGGATATCCTTCAGATAATCGGACTCGAGGCCAGCCATAGCGCATGCGATCTCCGGAAGTTTATACAACGATGATTTCAGGGCAACGAGATCCTTTGGGCTCGCGCTCCCGAGCGATGCCCTTCCGATTATCCGCTCTATGTCACCAAGTCCATCCAGAAGCTCTGAGATCTCATTTCTCTCCATCGCCCTTCTTATCATCTCATCTATTGCATCCTGTCTCCGGCGAATCACCTCGAGGGACATCGACGGCATCTGCAGCCATTTCGCCAGCGTCCTCGAGCCCATGGGTGTCGATGTCTCATCCAGGACTGCCATGAGCGTGCCGTTTCTGGATCCATCGCGGAGGTTCTTGAAGATCTCCAGGTTGCGAATCGTTATCTCATCGAGGAGCATGAACTCCGCGGAGGAGATCAAGCGGATCGGCTTGATATGATCCAGCTCTTGGATCTTGGAGGCCTTCAGATACGAGAGAATGGCGCTCGCAGCTCGGGCGCACAGCGGCTGACTATCAGTCAATGTATCGCTGAGAAGCTCACCGGCCCTCTCGATTGAGAACATATCATCATCGATATGCTGTATCCTCACGCCATCTAAAGATACATTGGATGGAGCGATGCATTCGGATGGTGAGAACCTGACTATCTCAGAGCGCAACCTCTCGATCGGAACCTCTTCCCCCAGAAAATCACCTGTCGACAGGTCGAGAAGCGCGATACCGGCCCTTCCATTCTCAGGAAGCAGAGCAGCGAGATAGTTATTGCTCTTCTCCTGGAGCAGGGCTGGTTCTATCACGGTTCCAGGCGTCACTATTCTTGTTATCTCCCTTTTGACAATGCCTTTTGCCTGCTTCGGATCCTCGACCTGTTCGCATATCGCGACCTTGTAGCCTGCATTGACGAGCTTTGAGAGATATACCTCCAGGGCATGGTATGGTATGCCAGCCAGCGGGATCTTGTTGCCCTCGTCGTCCTTCTGCCTCGAGGTGAGGGTGATGTTCAGCGTCTTTGAGGCGTTGATGGCATCCTCTCCAAACGTCTCGTAGAAGTCCCCCATCCTGAAGAGCAGAAGGGCATCTGGGCACTGCCGCTTTATGCTGAAGTACTGCTCCATTAGTGGGGAGAGCCTGGCCATCGATAATGCATATGCTCCTGATTAGATATGCCTTTTGTGTCCCAAGGAAGGGGCATGTCCGGATGAGCGCTGAGCAGAAATTTGGGCCTTTACCGCTTATGCATGTCAGAAACACTTAATTCTTATTTGGACACGTCCCACAAAGGAAGAGTCCGAATAAAGAGTTTTTAGGAATCCTCTGCTTGATAGATGCGCATGGGTAGAAGCCTCTCGGTGCGCTTCACCTCATATCGCTGGCGGCTCTCACTTCCTTGAGCTGTGCGATACGGTAGCCGATGATGACCTGGCGCTTCCCGCTAAGCGCTCTGTCCAACTCAACATCTCCGGTGTCTACTAGAAGGTATTTCAGATCCCTGAGCTTGTGCGGCGTTGCTATCACAATAAGCCTGTTCAGACCCACACTCCTGAGAACCCTGGGGCTTATCTGCTGGCTCCCTCTGCCAAGTATGAAGCCCTGTGCGCCTATGGGGCTCACTATGATTCTAGCATCGCCATCGATTTTATCGAGAAGTGCCAGAAGATCCTTCTCCGATGCATCTTTTATCACAGTCTCCCCATTTCTGATGACATCCACCCCCAGGAGAGTCTTCTCAGCGCCGATGAGCTCAGCGATCTTCGCTGTTGTTGTTCCAGCGCCTATGATGTAATAAGAGCCATCAGCCATGAACTCCCTCGCGAACTGAGCTATCTCAAGCTTGGAGTATTCCTCGTCAGCGCTTGCGTATAGCTGCTTCCTCTGCTGGACCAGAGCAGGAATGTACGGGGTTCTGGCCGTGCCGAAGATGCGTACCACGAGCTCTCCCATTCTGTAGCGTTCCTCATCCACGTCCGCTATCTCCGTCTCTCTCGTCCTCAGCTCCCCTCTTAGATACCTGTACGCCAGCTCAGCAGCGGCCTCGGGGCTGACAGCAAAAACTCCTGACTGCATCTTCACGCCCGCCGGAATCCCCAGGACGGGGATACCGAGAGCAACTGATGCGATATCTCTGGCCGTGCCATCTCCGCCGCAAAAGAGTATCAGATCCACGCACTCGGAGCCGAATATGGTGCATGCGTTTTTGGTATCATCCGCGCATGTTATCTCCCCTGGGGAATAAACAACCTCATGATCGATGCCCAGATCTGAGAGCACGGCCGCACCCATGCAGCCGCCTGCGGTAAGAATCCGCGCTGGAATAGATCCCTCGAATAAGGAGAAGAGGGCGACAAGAGCCCTCCTAGCCCTCTCGTGAGATATGGGAATGGCTCCACGGCTGCGAGCTACATCTACGACGCCGTCGGTGCCCTTGAGGCCCACAGACCCGCCCATCCCTGCGATGGGGTTTATCAGAAATCCGAGCTTAGATCTTTGGCAGCTTGGCAAGCGATTGCCTCACCAGCTCTTCGGGATACTCGTAATCCTCGAGGATGCTATCATTGAAGGCATCGTAGGCAGCTAGATCGAAGTGGCCGTGGCCGCTAAGGTTGATCAGTATGGTCTTCGTCTCCCCAGTCTCCCTGCAGCGTCTCGCCTCGTCGATCGCGGGCTTGATAGCATGTGCCGACTCGGGTGCTGGGATGATACCCTCAGCCCGGGCAAATATCGTAGCCGCCTCGAAGACCTCACGCTGATGGAACGCCTGCGCCTCGATTATCCCTTCATGCACCAGATTGCATAGCAATGGCGCATCGCCATGATATCTGAGCCCTCCGGCATGTATTCCAGGAGGGACGAAGTCATGTCCTAGAGTGTACATCTTCAGCAACGGCGTCAGCCTGGCTGTATCTCCGTAGTCATAGGTGTAGATACCTTTAGTCAGAGTCGGACATGCTGTCGGCTCGCATGCGACCATCCTGAGATCCTTTTTGTCCTTCAGTTTGTCCGGTATGAAGGGGAAGCAAACACCCGGGAAGTTGCTTCCACCGCCGCAGCAGCCGTAGATCACATCGGGATAATCGTCGATGAGCTCGAACTGCTTCTTGACCTCGAGCCCCTCCACGGTCTGATGCAGGAGAACATGGTTCAGAACCGAGCCGAGGGCGTAGTTTGTATCATCATGTGTGGCCGCATCCTCTACAGCCTCAGATATCGCAATCCCCAGGCTTCCCGGTGTGTCCGGGAACTGCTCCAGTATCCTCCTGCCGGAATTCGTCCTGTTGCTGGGGCTCGGGAAGCATTCTGCACCCCATACCCGCATCATGCTCTTGCGATACGGTTTCTGCTCATAGCTGGCTCGAACCATGTATATCGTGCATTTCAACCCGAAGATGCATGTGGCCAAGGCGAGCGCTGAGCCCCACTGTCCCGCACCAGTCTCTGTTGCGATCCGCTCTATGCCCTCTTTCATGTTGTAATAAGCCTGCGGTACAGCTGTATTCGGTTTATGGCTTCCAGCGGGGCTCACTCCCTCGTATTTGTAATAGATCCTTGCAGGCGTTTTCAGGGCCCTCTCGAGCCTGACCGCTCTGTAGAGGGGTGTAGGCCTCCAGAGCCTGTAGACATCTCTTACCTCCTCAGGGATGTCTATCCAGCGCTCTGTGCTCATCTCCTGCTTTATGAGAGACTTCGGAAAGATTATCTCGAGATCCTCTGGCTTCAGCGGCTCCAGCGTGGCCGGATTCCTTGGCGGATCCAGTGGCGTGGGCAGATCCGCAGCCACATTATACCATCTCTTTGGTAGATCCTCTTCATCTAGCAGTATCTTCGTCTTCAATCGGTTGTCCTCCACATGAGTTATAACGTAACAATCTGTTCATTCCACAACCTAAGATCACATTATATAACCTTTTTGAGGTGGATTGATATTTTTAAGCGGCTTTCGCCAGGAATATTTGAATCCCTATAGTTATCGATCTCATCCGCTATCTTGTATAATTCCTCCGAGGTTCTCATGTAATCGTCTCTCTGGCTTCTTATCCCATATTTTAATATATTATAATAGTATAAATTAAGAACTTAGAATCGCATCTTGTGGTTTTCTAAAAACCCACCTTTTTGATATAAACTGCAACAAGTGAGAATCTTAAAGGGGGGTTTATAGGAATCCTCTCTTGATATTGGTATGAAAATGTCTCTGAACCATTTTCATACCGATGGCTGGCGTTAGGCCATGAAGGATTTTCTGTTTTTGTTGCTGTCGCATGCTCACCGATATTCTTTTTACTGCCGGAAAGACGGCTCCAGCAGTTCGTCGCCGTCCGTAGCGATATTTCTGCTTCCAATCATCATAACCCAAATCTTTCTCCTCTTACCGCTTTGGCTCTCGCAGGAGATCCTCTTGGCTCTCGTACTTGTGTTTGATCTGGTCTTTATGATAGGTTGAATCCCCTTTTCTTCTTGTAGATGATTGAAGATCTCTCGCATAGCAAACACCCATCGCCTATAACCTACATATGGCGGCAGGAGAGGTTCTCTTCTGCCTGGTCGATTAGCGAGTTGAACTTGTTTCCATCTGAGACCCGATCATATGTGACTTCGATTGCTACTATCTCTTTCGTCCAGCGATTGATACGCCCTCTATCACTTTCGCGCCACCTAATACTTTCGCACCGCAGACCATGAGTTTATCTATCATGCAAACATATCTGGTTTCACCTCTCAAAGAAAACTAGAGGTTGGATTGCATGAAAGATATTGAGCAGATTTTATCCAGGCTCAGGGAGCTTGGAATAGAAGTTGATAGTGAGGAAGTGGAGAAGAGATACCGTCTTCTTGTGGATAAATTTCAGGTTCCAGCGAGGGACGCTCAGAGGAGCGTGCTGAACTACTATTTAAAGGAGAAGGGGATCGCACTTCCGGCGAGGAGAAGCGAGAAGTTAAAGGTCGGACAGATACGAGAGCCGGGAAGATGGGTAGACCTAGAGGTAAAGGTCCTCAATCTATTCGAATCTAATACGCCAGCGATATCGCAGTCTGGAATGCTGGGAGATGAGACCGGACATATTCGATTCGTGAAATGGGCCAAATCCGGACAGCCAGATCTTGTTGAGGGAAAGAGCTACTATCTGAAAAATGTCGTTACCGATGAGTTTCAGGGCAGATACAGCGTCAAGATAAACAGAAGCACCGAGATCTCGGAGCTGGAGAGGGAGATAGAATCCGTCGCTGCACCTAGCGGTTCGGTCGATTACAGGGTTGTAGATATCAAAGAGCCCGGCAGGTGGATAAACCTCAAGGCCAAGGTCGTCCAGCTCTGGGAGTCGCCCAGCGAATCCATCCAGCAACAGGGCCTGCTGGGCGATGAGACCGGCGTCGTGAAGTTCGTTAAATGGGCCAAATCCGGACAGCCAGATCTCGTTGAGGGAAAGAGCTACTATCTGAAAAATGTCGTTACCGATGAGTTTCAGGGCAGATACAGCGTCAAGATAAACAGAAGCACGATTGTAGAGGAGACCGACGAGCCGATAGAGGTGATGTTGAGCAGAAGGTTCGCAGGCGCTATTGTAGACATCCAGAAGGGCTCTGGTCTGATCAAACGCTGCCCCACCTGCAGGAGGCCACTGGCGAAGGGCATGTGCGCGGAGCACGGGAAGGTGGATGGAGTTTACGATCTCCGCGTGAAGGCTGCAATAGACGACGGGCTTATGGTACAGGACATCCTGATCAACCGCGAGCGGGTGGAGGAGCTAATCGGCCTGACGATGGAGGAGGCGAAGGAGATGGCTATGGAGGCACTGGACCACGAGGTGGTATTGTCCCTGATAGAGGATAAGCTCATAGGAAGGTACTTCGAGGTCACAGGTCCGGTGAGGGATAGATACCTTCTGGTCGAGGAGATAAAAGAGATGCCCTTCCGGAAGGAGGATATAAAAGAGATCTTAAGCAGAGCGGAGGGTCTGTGATGTATGCAAGGGAGGTCGCCAGGAGGGTATTCATCGAAGAGCTCAGGAGGTCTGATCTCTCCTTCAGAGAGGGCAACGAATACCAGTATGCACCTCAGTACATTTTGACGCCGACAGGCGCCAGGTGTAACCGTGTGTTTTTGGTTGGAACGCTGATCGAGAGGGATGATATCGGAGAGGATGCCGAGTACTGGCGCGGAAGGATCGCAGATCCCACAGGCAGCATTTTGATATACGCGGGTCAGTACCAGCCAGATGCATCGAGGGCGCTTGCGGAGATCGATATTCCCGCATTTGTAGCTGTTGTGGGCAAGCCATCCATCTACGAGACCGAGGACGGCCGGAAGATAACATCCGTCAGGGCGGAGTCCATACAGAGGGTTGATTTAGAGACTCGCAATAAGTGGATACTGGAAACTGCCAAGAGGACCATCGAGAGGCTTGAGCTGATCAAGAATATCGATGTACCTCAAAGCACGGAATTCCAGCAGGGTGCCCTGTATCAGCCTGAGTCACCCACAACGGAGGATTGCAGAAGGGCTAAGAGCCACTACCTCACAGATCCCGAGGAGTACCGGCAGATGGTAATCAACGCCCTGCGCTCGCTTCAGGCAGATGTCGTCTCTGCGCAGGACGTGCCACAGGAATCGTACGTTGATATTCCCGTGAATGCTTCCGATACACCTGGCGATGATCTCATAGAGCTTCACGAGGAGCTCGAGGTATACGAAAAGAAGACAGATGACTATGAGTACCCCCCTCTCCGAGAGACAGCTGATCTGCAAAAGAAGACTGATACTAAATCCGTAAAAACGAATGAAATTGAGACTTCCAGAAAGCAAACAAGAGCAAAACGCATAAGCAGTCTTGCAGATCTGCAGAACAACGATATAGATGAGATAGACATCTGAAGTCCCGAGCTAAAAATCGCAGTCAACTACTCCGGCCTGAAGAGGGGAGTCTCCGCTGCCCCCTGCCCATATCTCTATGAACTAGGAGGGAAGCAGAAACAACCGTTTTTCAGGTTTGAGAGAATGTCAAAGTCTATCCACAGTCGATCCTATGAAAAACAGCCATGGCCCGAGGTCATCACGGGAATGAAAATGGTACGGAGGCATTTTCGTACCATACTTCTATGGGACCTCAATCAGGTGATAGGCCCCCAGCTGGATCGACAGAGATATAAAACTTGGATGTAAAAATATACAGTATCCTACAAAAATGGTGAGAAGCGATGGTGATTGGAGTAACAATGGTAAAGGTGATGCCTGGACAGGAGAAGCCAGTCTACAATGCGTTGCGCGAGATCTCTGGCATAAAGAATGTCTATCATGTCTTCGGAGAGTTCGACTTTGTCGTGATCATAGAGGTCGAAGGCCTGAGCACCTTGAATCGTATTGTTGATGCGATAAGAGAGATCGAGAACGTAACAGCGACACAGACAGTGGTTGGAGCAGAGCTCTGAGTATGGAGATAGCTGAGGAGCTTGCGAAACAGCAAAGGTCAATATCTGTGGCCGAGTTCTTCGAGAAGAACCGCCAGATCCTCGGATTTGATTCTGCACCTCGTGCCCTCCTCACATGCGTCAAGGAAGCCGTTGACAACGCCCTTGATGCGTGTGAGGATGCTGAAATTCTTCCGGATATCTTCGTTCATATCAAGCGGAGCGGCGATCTTTATCATGTGATCGTTGAGGACAACGGCCCCGGAATCGTCCCCTCTGAGATTCCTCGGGTCTTCGCAAAGCTCCTTTACGGCTCGAGGTTTCACGTCCTAAGACAGAGCAGAGGGCAGCAGGGGATAGGCATATCCGCAGCCGTGCTCTACTCGCAGCTCACAACAGGAAAGCCTACTAGGATAACGTCCAGGACATCTCCAAGCAGACCGGCGCGATATGTAGAGGTGATAATCAATACCGCAAAGAACGAGCCAGAGGTGCTGCGTGAAGATGATATCGACTGGGATCGGCCGAGAGGAACGCGCGTAGAGCTCGAGATCGAGGGCTCGTATGTAAGGGGAAGGAGGCAGTCTGTTTACAGTTACCTCAAGAACGTTGCGATAGTAAATCCGCATGCAAGAATAACTCTTGTCGAGCCAGACGGGTCTGTGGAGAGGTTCGAGAGGGCCACAGAGAGGCTGCCCAAGAAGGCCTTTGAGATAAAACCCCATCCCTCTGGGATAGAGCTGGGCGAGCTCACGAAGATGCTGCGTTACACGGAGAGGAGAAAGCTATCGAGCTTCCTGAGGGAGTCCTTCTCATCAATAGGCAACATATCAACTCAGGAGATCTGCAGCATCTCCGGCCTGGACCCGTCGATGGATCCGCGATCTCTAGATTACGAACAGGCTAAGCGTCTATTTAACGCGCTTAAGAGCATAAAGATAAAATCCCCGCCTGTCGACTGTCTATCTCCAATTGGGGAGGATCTCATAAGATCCGGACTCGCAAAAGAGTACCGGGGAGACTTCATCACCACCGTCTCGAGGCCCGTAGCGGTATACGCTGGAAATCCATTTCTGGTTGAGGCTGGCATAGTATATGGCGGAGAGCTTCAGCGCGATGAGCGGGTGGAAATACTGAGGTTTGCAAACCGCGTGCCCCTGATATACCAGCAGGGCGCCTGTGCAATAACCCATGCCGTAGAGAGGATATCCTGGAGAAACTACGGACTCGAGCAGCCTGGTGGAGGATTGCCAGTCGGACCCGCTGTTCTGCTAGTACATGTGGCATCTACGAATATACCGTTCACATCCGAGTCCAAGGACGCGATAGCGGATATCCCTGAGATACTTCTCGAGATAGATCTCGCCCTGAAGGATCTCGGCAGAAGGCTCAGGAGGTTCTTGGCCAGAGAGGATGCCCTCTCGGAGAGGCGGGAGAAGGAGGAGATCATAAGCAAGATACTTCCCAAGATGGCGTGCAAACTATCCGATATCCTGGGGCTTGAGAAGCCCGATATAGCACCGGTCGTGGCCAGAATCATGGGAAACATTCTCGTCAAAAGAGATCTCCTCCCCGAAGACGGCCTTATAAAAATAAGAATAGATATTGAGAACAATACATCGGCGCAGAAAAGCTTCAAGCTGCATGAGATTCTGCCTGTAGAGGCCATGGATGTAAACCCGCCTGCGATAAAGGTGTCTATGGCGGATGGCTATGACTATCAGTGGAAGATCTCGATTCGCGCCGGTGAGAGGATCTCATTGATGTACACCATAAAAGACCATCTGATTAAAATGCCTGAGGCGGTTGTCGAGGGCTTGGACTCTGAGATGGTGACTGGTGCGAGGGTGTTGTCCAGATGAGAACTGCGGAGAGCCGGCTTTTGTCTATAGCCAAGGATCTGTACGACCAGTTTCAGAAGGGCATGCCCCCATATCTCGTTCTTCCCACCAGGACGAAAAAGAACATCGAGTACAGCACTAAGGATGATGTCTGGGTTTACGGGGATCAGGAGAGCGTACGAAGCGTTAAGACGATACGGGGGGCCAGGACCCTTCTAAAGACTGTTTATCTGATTGAGCTGCTCATCAAAGAGCACCTCAAAGGCAATCGGGCATCGACACTGAGGGAGATATATTACATATCAGAGAACTGGGAGCTGGCAAAGTTCGCGGAGCAGGACGAGAGCGATCGTCTCATAGAGGATCTCGAGATAATCACCGGCCTCCAGAGAGAGGACTTTCATGTGCGGCCTGAGGAGGATGGTGCAGCGGTCTTCGGCCCGCTCAGGATCAGAGAGCGTACGAGGCGCGGCGAGCGGGAGATACACTGCCAGGAGGATATCGGTGAGGCCGGTTACCAGATACCCTTCAATGTCGATTTCGTGGAGTTTCTCGAGCACGATGCCAAGATGGTCATAGCGGTTGAGACCGGTGGTATGTATGCCAGGCTCATAGAGAACGGTTTTGATGAGGAGTTCGACGCGATACTCGTACATCTCAAAGGTCAGCCCGCACGATCGACCAGGCGATTCATCAAAAGGCTCAACACAGAGCTCGGCCTGCCTGTAGCTGTCTTCACAGATGGCGATCCGTGGAGTTACAGGATATTCGCCAGCGTCGCCTACGGTGCGATAAAGAGCGCCCATCTCTCTGAGCATCTCGCGACACCAGATGCGAAGTTTCTTGGGGTACAGCCCACAGATATCGTTGAGTACAACCTCTCCACAGACAAACTCACAGATAAGGACCTCCATGCCTTGAGGTCAGAGCTGACGGATCCTAGATTCAGCAGCGATTACTGGCAGAGGCAGATACAGCTGCAGATAGATCTCAAGAAGAAGGCAGAGCAGCAGGCCTTTGCGGGCAAAGGGCTTGACTTCGTCACAAAGAGATATCTTCCGGAGAGGCTCTCGGAGCTGGGGATGATATGAGACCTGTCATCTCTTCGAATGAGCAGGAACTTGTGCACAACTGAAGTTTTAAACTCACAAGGTGAAAGCTGTAATGCAGTCACTCATAAGTTCTCTCGCGAAAAGCGCTCATGACCCAACTCGTGGAATGGTTCAGAGGCATCTTCTTACCATAACATAAAATCCCTGCCCCGTGAGAGGGTTGCTCGCGTAAGGATTTCAATCATGGAGCGATCGAGATGGCATTCGTTCGACAGCTTTCGATAAAGCCCGGCATGAGTGTGGATGAGCTTGTAAGAGGCATGGAGGGCTGTGGTTTTGGCGCCCGCAGGATGGCCCAGGCGGCCGAGATATACGAGGAGATGATCAAAGGTGATTACAGGAAGTTCTTCACGCTCGCAGGGGCTATGGTGCCTGCAGGCATGAGAGATCTGATATCTGAGCTGATAAGAAGCCGGATGATAGATGTGCTCATCACGACCGGCGCGAATATAGTTCACGACATCGTGGAGTCCTTCAGCCATCACCGTCTGGGGTATTCGGATGTCGATGATTACGAGCTGCGAAGCGAGGGAATAGCGAGAATATACGATGTATACATATCGGACGAGGACTTCGTGAGATTCGAGGAGCTCGTCCAGAGGATACTTCCGGATGGAGATGATAGAATCTCGGGCAGAGAGCTTCTAAGAGATATAGGATCGAAGATAAATGACGAGAGATCCATACTCAGGAGCGCCAGCGATTCTGGAGTGCCAGTCTTCTGTCCTGCGATCACAGACTCGATGTTAGGCTTGCAGGCATGGCTTCATAGGCAGACTAAGCGATTGAACCTCGACGTCCTGGAGGATGTAAGGGAGATCGTGGATATATGCTATGAATCGGAGCGAGCCGGAATAGTGATTGTAGGTGGGGGCGTCCCGAAGAACTTCGCTCTGCAGTCGATGCTTGTAACACCAAACAGCTTCAAGCTTGCGATCCAGCTCACCACAGACCATCCAGAGGCAGGAGGCCTCTCAGGAGCGACACTCTCAGAGGCGATATCGTGGGGAAAGATTGCACACGATGCCAGATACGTCACCGTCTACGGAGATGCCACAATAACCCTTCCACTGCTGGCAGCTGCCGTAATCAGCAGAGTGCAGAGATCTTGAATCAAATAGGTGGGCTCGATTAATCGAATGCTACCTCAGGAATCGTCGCATGATTTTGCACTAGACCGCGTGACTTCCTCTCCGGCCTGAAGACCGTAGTCTTTGCTACCCCCATCTCTATAAACAGGACAAAACATGATGAATCCCACATTTCGCAGCAAGGAACAAAAGTTGAATTTTTTCTGCATAGCGATTTAACCAATTAGTTATAATCTCATATTATTTATAAGTTAATTTATTATTTTGTCCGAGCAGGTTGCTGCAACTTTCTGCCATAAAGTCATGTTAAGGGTATTCAGCTTTTCAGCATATTAGAAAATTTTGTAAATTAAAAAATAAGTTATTATTTCAATTACAAAAATTTATAAACATAAATCGATAGCGCAAAATTTATTGGCTTTTTTGCCCTTTACTGCGAAATGTAGGTTAAATGATCTAAATAGACATTTGGAGACGAAAAAGATGGCTGGGACGCAAGTAAGGAGGTGTCCGGATAAGCGCTGAGGCCAGAAATTTGGACCTTTACCGCTTCTGCGTTTCAGAAACACTTAATCCTTATTCGGATATGTCCGCAAGTAAAATAGGAATCCTCAAGTGATTCTCGATTCTGAATGGAGAAGTTTGCATGAGAGCAAATGGAAACGCAGTTCAAAGTTTGCGAAGGGCCCATCGATTCTTTTTTATCATAGATGTACTTCATACCAAAGTGGTAGATCTTGATGTCGGGATACTGGGATCCGCATATAGAGCGCATGCCTGTTGAGGATCTTAAAGCGCTTCAGCTGGACCGTTTGAAGGCTATTGCTAGATACGTCTACGATCACTCATCTTTTTACAGGCAGCGATTTAACGAGGCTGGTGTAAAGCCTGATGATATCAAAGAGCTGGACGATGTAACAAAGCTTCCATTCACGAGAAAGGTCGATCTTAGAAATACATATCCCACTGGAATGTTCTGCCTTCCCAAGAACTGGGTTGTGAGGTATCATGTCTCAAGCGGCACAACAGGCAAGCCCACAGTCGTGGGTTACACGAAAGGGGATATCGAGACATGGACCGAGTCGCTTGCTCGAGCGCTGACATCCATCGGACTTGGGAGGAATGATGTCATTCAGGTCGGATATGGCTACGGTCTGTTCACCGGCGGGCTCGGGCTGCATTACGGTGCTGAACGTATTGGTGCAGCGGTATTGCCAACAAGCACCGGCAACACAGAGCGACAGATAGAGCTCATGCAGGACCTAGAGAGCACAGCGATTGCATGCACGCCATCCTACTTCTTACACATAGCCGAGGTCGCCGAGCGGATGGGCATCTCCATCAGAGACGACACAAAGCTCAGAGTCGGGATATTCGGCGCAGAGCCCTGGTCTCTCGAGACCCGAAAGAGGATAGAGGAGAGCACCGGGATCAAGGCCTACGACATATACGGAACAAGCGAGATAAGCGGGCCGCTGTTCACCGAGTGTCAGCATCAGAACGGAATACACGTTTGGGCTGACATGTTCCTCATAGAGGTCATAGATCCAAATACAGGTGAGCCGGTGGAAGATGGTGAGAGAGGCGAGCTTGTTGTGACGACCCTGAACAAGTGGGCGATGCCGCTGATAAGATACAGAATAGGAGATCTCACCATCAAAGACTCCGAACCATGCGAATGCGGACGCACACATCCGAAGATAATGAGGATCCTTGGAAGAACGGACGATATGCTTATCATCCGCGGCATAAATGTCTTCCCGAGCCAGATCGAATCGGTTCTGATGAAGATCCCTGAGGTTGGGCCACACTATCAGATAATCGTGAGTCGTGATGGGCCACTTGATGTGATGAAGGTAAGAATCGAGCTCACGGATAAAGGATTTAGCGACAGGATAGGCGATCTCATGGCTCTGAACAGGAGGATCTCCAAAGAGCTGAAGACCGTCCTCAACATATCCGCTGCGGTTGAGCTCGTGGAGCCCGGCGTGATACCGCGCTCGGAGGGAAAGGCAAAGAGGGTCATAGACACTAGAAAGTTGTAAGGGATGTGGTTTTATGAGCGAGATCAAGCAGATATCTCTGTTCGTGGAGAACAAGCCTGGCAGGATGGCAAAGGTCTCCAAGACGTTGTCAGATGCGAATGTGAATATACGGGCCATGACCATCGCCGAGGCCGGTGATTTTGGTGTTATACGAATGGTCGTCGACGACCCGCAAAAGGGCTACGATGTGCTGCGCAAATCAGGCTTCACCGTCTCCATGACAGATGTTTTGGCGGTGGAGATGAGGGATACGCCTGGTGGCCTTTATGAGATAGTCAGCACCCTTGGAGAGAGCAACATAAACATCGATTATGCTTACGCATTTGTTACAGCGAAATCGGAGAAGGCGATGCTGATAATGCGCGTTGATGATATCCCATCGGCGAAGAAGGTCTTGAGCGAGAAGGGCGTCAAGATAGCAACACCCGAGGAGATCCAGAAGATCTGAAGAGTCTTGCTGCTAATAGTTCGGCGTATTATGCAATCTGTGCGCCGAACCAACCGATCTTTTATAAATGCCAGCGGCTTCTGTTATTCTATATCACTTTGCCGCCTTGGAAAGCCCTGTGAGGGTCATGTAGGCGATCAGGGCCTCTAGCTGGATCCTCTCGTTGGCACCTTCTGTTATCCTGAAATCCGTCTCGCCTATTCTGTTTATTAGCCTGACCTTATCCGCATCAGGGACATCGAGATCGAGCATCTCGCGGTGGATCTGGACCACAACATCCTGGCCGGAGAGGCCCTGGACCAGGAGAAGATCATCGAGCTCGTTCCGAGCGCTTGCGAAATCACCAGATATGGCCGTCTTTATCAGATTTCTTATCTGCTCAGGCCTTGCCGTAGATGTTATCTGGTAGATTGTGTTCATGTCCACCTTCTCGTTTATCAGCGCAGCTGCCTGTAGAGCGTTTATGGCCTTACGCATATCTCCCCTTGCGACGTAGTTTATGGCCTCAATTCCATCTTCTGTTACTTCTATACCCTCCTGAGCAGCTATGTATCGTATTCTCTTCTCGATGGCCTCTGGCGTCAGAGATCTGAAGCGGTAGACAGCGCATCTCGACTGTATCGGCTCTATGATCTTGGAGGAGTAGTTGCATGATAGTATGAACCTGCACGTGGCGCTATACCGCTCCATTGTTCTTCTCAGAGCTGACTGGGCATCGCTTGTGAGCGCATCTGCCTCGTCCAGAAATATCACCTTGAACTCCGCGCCACCCAATGGCGCCATCCTGGCGAAATCCTTGACCTTTGTGCGAACCACGTCTATACCGCGCTCGTCCGAGGCGTTGAGCTCTATGAAGTTATCCCTCCAGCGCTCTCCGAAAAGCTCGCGCACTATGCTGATTGCGGCAGCTGTCTTCCCGACGCCCGGCGGGCCTGAGAAGAGGAGATGTGGCAGGTTTCTTGTGGCTACATAAGACTTGAGGCGCTTGACTATCTCAGGCTGCCCAACGATATCATCTAAACTCGTCGGCCTGTACTTCTCGATCCAGATCTCCTCTTTGATTGAAACCCCTCCAGCCAAAGATTCTCCAGCTCGGTATATCAAGATTCCCTCGTCATCGCTCTGTTGAATAATTTGATATGATGCGGTCGCAAGATATCGATTATTATCAAATTTTAATTCGTATGAATTGGCCCTCTGCAACTGGATTTCTGAATATTATTCGACACAGCAATCTGAGCTACTTCATGCTTTCTGATAGATATATCTTTCAACCAAAACGCTTACATATGAATGAAATCTTCAACGAAAATGTTTACAGGAGGGGTAACATGTCTCCAAGAAAGGATCTCGCAGTGCTTCTTCTGCTGGCGTCTCTGCTTTGCAGCGCAGCGATAGCGGAGGAGCGTCTAAGAATAGCGACCACCACAAGCCTTTACGACACAAAGCTTCTCGATACGTTAGAGGATCGTTTCGAGGAGGAATATGGTATAGCTGTCGATATCATCTCTGGCGGAACCGGTTTCGCCCTCGAGCAGGGCAGGCGCGGCGATGTCGATCTTCTCCTGGTGCATGATAAAGCTAGAGAGTATGAGTTCCTAGCAGAGGGATATGGCAAGGAGAGGCGGTGTTTTGCCTATAACTACTTCTACATAGTGGGGCCATCTGAAGATCCAGCTGGCATAAAGGGTTTGAATGCCACTCAGGCCTTCAGAGAGATCGCAAGTGCAGGAGAGAATAATCAGGAGGTATATTTCATATCTCGCGGGGATAATTCCGGCACGCATGCGCGGGAGAAGCTGATATGGAATAAAACTGGGATAGAACCAGAAGGGAGATGGTATCTCGAGTCCGGACAGGGCATGGGCGCCACTCTGCTCATCGCTAATGAGAAGCGGGCATACACGCTAACAGATATGTCCACATATACGGCCTACAAGGGAAGGTTAGAGCTGGTGCCGCTGGTGACAGAGGGGGAGGAGCTTCTGAATGTCTACGCTGCTATACCCGTAGTCTCGGGAAATGCGGAGCTTGCTGAGAAGTTTGTGGAGTTTCTGACCTCCAGCGAGGGGCAGAGAATCATCGCTGCTTACGGAGAAGAGACATACGGAAGACCTTTGTTCTATCCCGCTGCAGGCCACTGTGATGAGATCGGCTGCAATGAGACCGAGTGTGCTTGTGAGATGGTGAGCGCAGTTGGATGAGGTAGCAAGAGGTGTTGTTAGAGCCATCGAACTGATACTCTCGCTGAACCCGGAGGTTGTCGAGATCACATCGCGCTCCCTCTTCGTGTCGCTATCTGCTGTGCTTCTAGCATCTCTGATCAACATACCATTGGGGAGCGTGATCTATCTTTACAAATTCAGGGGACGAAGTGTTGTGATCGATATAGTTCAAACCCTCTACAGCATACCTACAGTAACTGTTGGCCTTTTTGTATTCATACTTCTCTCGAGATCAGGCCCTCTGGGCAGCCTGGATCTTCTCTTCACACCCTACGGTATGATCATAGGCCAGTCTATCCTGATATCACCGGTGATCACCGGCCTGAGCATATCCGCTCTGAGCGGGGTCAGTGATGAGGTAAGAGATACCGCTATATCCCTGGGTGCGGGGAGAGTTCAGACGATTCTGACACTGCTGGAGGAGGCGAGGGGGGCGGTTTTGGCGGCGGTGCTTCTCGCTTTCGGGCGCGCACTCTCAGAGGTGGGCGTTGCGATGATGATTGGGGGAAACATAAGAGGTTACACGCGCGTTCTCACGACAGCGATAGCTCTTGAGACCTCGATGGGAAACATCGAGCTTTCTATAGCACTCGGCATAATCCTCCTCTCAATATCTTTGGCGATTAACATGGTAATCGGTAGGGTCCAAGGCTGGTGAAATGCACGAAACAATGGAGATCGTAAGGTTAGAGGATGTATGCCTTGAGAGGGATGGAAGGTCGATACTGAAGGAGATCGATCTAACGATAAAGGCAGGGGAGAGCGTGGCTATAATAGGTCCAACAGGCTCTGGCAAGACATCTCTGCTCAGGATAATCGATCTCATCGATCATCCCTCTAGTGGGCTTCTTCTCTTCAAAGGCAAGGCGCTCAAGAGCGAAGTGGAGCGTATCAGAGCAAGGCGTTGCATCGGAATGGTCTTCCAAAGGCCCGCCATGCTCAGGGGCACGGTCTATGATAATGTTGCGTATGGGCTCAAAGTACGGGGCGCCTCGAAAGAGGAGATGAAGGAGCGGGTTAGCATCGCCCTTGCGGAGGTTGAGCTGGATGGATATGAGCATAGGATTGCTCGAGAGCTGTCGGGAGGGGAGATGCAGCGGGTTGCAATCGCCAGAGCACTGGCCGTAAAACCGGAACTCCTGCTCCTCGATGAACCGACGGCCAACTTGGACCCGGTTACGTCGAATGTTATCGAGGATCTGATATTGAGAACGAAAAAGAAGGGATTAACTCTTGTCATATCAACACACGATCTGCCTCAGGCGAGACGTGTGAGCGAGAGATTGGCGGTTATGATGTCGGGCAGGATCATCTCATCCGGAACGTTTGAGCGGCTTGTCCACTCAGGACCTGATGACGTGATGGCATTTCTCAAAGCAGGGATGCCGCGACTTGAGAATGGAGGATTAATCCTTGAAGGATGGCGGATTTCTCACAGATAGACAGATCCAGGTTCTCCGTCTCAGAAGAAGCGGCATGTCGCAGGAGGCGATAGCGGAGATGCTCGGAACCACAAGAGCTAATGTCAGCATTCTTGAGAAGAGAGCGATGCAGAACATAGATCGCGCTGTGAGGACTTTAGACCAGTGGAAGATCATCCAGGCGCCTGTGGCCGTCAGGCTCTCAGAGGGAACGGATTTATTCACCGTGCCCAAAAGTGTGTTCAGGGAGGCAGATGCGAGAGGCATAAAACTTCCTATCAACTCCATAGATCTCCTGATCAGATTGAAGGAGAGGGCGCCAAATTTGACGAAGAGGCGCATTCTCGACAGGAGCATTTGTATCTATGTCACAGAGGACGGAGAGGTTTTTGTGGAGGAGGTTCAAGATCCTCAAGATATCCTAACGTCTTGTGTTGAATAATATCGGGTAGTGTAATGCAACTATGTTTACGTGGTTTTATTGAGCCCCGCCAGGTTCAGATTACGCCGGCGTTCTCAGCGTGCACAGCTGGTACAGGTTACAACCCTGCGCTCCCCAACTATCAGGCAAAGCAGAGCGAGAAATGAGGATGAGATCAGGGCCAATCCCCGCCTTTTCAAAGGTGGAATACGGCTCCGTACTATCTAAAGATGTATACTAATGGAAACCATATGTATATCTCGAGATGACCGAACAAGAGCATTGGGTGAGCGCGAGAGGGTGTGTCTATAACGTGTACTACCACTTCGTATGGTCAACAAAATACCGAAGAACGGTTCTTGTGGGATCGGTGGCCGAGGACCTTCGTCGGTTGCATGAATTGATCGCAAAGCAGAAGAATATCACATTGATCAGTCAAGAGATCATGCCCGATCATGTTAATCTCTTCGTGACGGCCCCCCAATATTTGCTCCTGCAAACATAGTAAGCTTGATACCTTCACGCTGCTCTCTCCTGCATCTTCAGACAGGTCCGCTGATGAAACAGAACGTTCAATACGTTCATCGTTCTTTCGGTCATCGTTCGTTCGGTATGTATTTTATCTATCGTTCTTAGATCTCAGCAATACAACAATGGTGTATTGAATTGAAGGTTATAGAGCTAAAGGACATAATGAAGACATACAGAATAGGCGATGCTGAGTTCGCAGTGCTCAAGGGAATCAGCTTGGATATAGAAGCCGGCGACTTTATGGCATTAATGGGGCCCTCAGGCAGCGGAAAATCCACGCTTATGAACATCCTCGGCTGCCTCGACCGGCCCACATCAGGCAGTTATGTACTCCTCGATCGGGACGTAAGCGAAGCATCAGAGGAGGAGCTAGCCAGGATAAGAAGAGATAAGATCGGCTTCATATTTCAAGCATTCAATTTGATAGGTCGTATGTCTGTCCTGAAGAATGTGGAGCTCCCGATGATGCTGAGCGAGCTTGCGAGAGATACGCGAAGGCAAAGAGCGCTTCGGCTCCTCGACGCTTTGGGCATATCACAGAGAGCCGATTTCAGCCCTCTTAACATCTCCGGAGGGGAGAGGCAAAGGGTTGCCATCGCAAGGGCGCTTGCAAACAACCCCGAGATAATAATCGCCGACGAGCCTACTGGCAATTTGGATCTTAAGAGCACGGAGGAGGTGATGGGCATACTCAAAGAGCTGAATGAAGAGGGACGCACGATCATAATGGTCACACACAATCCAGATATCACAAAGAATTGCAATCGTGTTATCAGAATTAGAGACGGCAAAATAATGGAGCAATCATCATGAAATGTATATTCATATTGATCTCTATACTGATGATAGCCACATGCGCAGACGCCTATATTTACCACATGCCCGTGAACATCCGATCAAACGTAGATCCAGCTGTCCTCATGCCAGGCGATGAGGCGATGGTTGCAATCGAGCTTGAAAATGGTGCTGCAGCGTATGGCACAGGCGGGGAGTCGGTTTCAGGAACATCAGCTCATAGCACGCTGATCTCAACACCGCTGAATTTCACAAGTTTGAAGGGCACAGATACGATCAGAGTACTCACCGAAGATTATCATAACCTCGGGATGATTGGCCCTTCTGACAAGATAACGATCTACTACAAGATCAAGGCTGATGAGAATGTCAGCAGGGGTACACAGCTACTAGACTTCGTGGTTGAGGGCGGATACGACGGAATTGTTATTCAAAGAACGATACCTGTAAAGGTAGATCCAGCTGCAGTCACGCTCACGCGCGCCGAGGACACCACAGTCGGCAGCGTGAACCTCAATGTGGCAAACCCTCGCGAGAACACAGTAAATGCTGTGACAGTCGTGCCATTTGCGAAGGGCGTTAGATTCTCGCCTGAAGAGTATTACATCGGCACTATGAATCCAGATGAGGTTTTCACCATAAGCTTCAAGGTTGAGCCAGCTGAGCAGACCCAGCTTAGCGCTCCGATAAACCTGAGCTTTGTGGCAAGGTTCAAGAACGGCGAGACGTGGCACGAATCGGATGTATACGTAACGAGATACACTCCACCAAGGGCTGAGCCGAAGCGTAATAACTCGCTCTTGCTCGGCCTGGCAACGTTGCTTGTGATTCCAGCTGTTTACATCTACATGCGAAAGAGAGGTTCTAAGGAGAGTTAGATGAAGCTGTACGATATCTTGGATATCATATCCATAGGCTTCAAGGGAGACCGATTTAAGACGTTGATGTCAAGCCTTGGCATAATAATAGGGGTTATGGCGATAGTGGTGATGCTATCAGTCGGTGAAGGGCTCTACTCAGGCGTCTCGTCACAGTTCAGCTCTTTAGATCTCGACGTTATAAATGTCGTCCCTCACAAGTTCACTTTTGGCGGCCCCCCCAACAGGGACTCTGAAGAGCCTGCTAAATTCACCGACAAAGACACGAAGCTCATTGAGACCATCCCCGGGGTCAAGAACGTCGCACCACAGACGTCTGCAAATGTTGTGGTGAACTTCAGAGATGATAACGCCTCGGCAGGTCTGATCGGCATCGATCCGAAAAAAGAGATTGAGATCAAATCGAAGATATCCGAGGGGAGGTTCCTTACAGAATCCGACTACAACTCCATTGTCATAGGAAGTGGTGTCTCAGACGGCCTTTTCAGGATGAAGATCTCACCCGGAAACAGAATCAGAATCTACTATGATGATAGATACATGGACTTCAAGGTTGTTGGAGTTCTCAAAGAAGAAGTGTCCTCCGGAATGTGGAGAAATAATCTCAATACGCAGATGTATGTGACACATAGGGCTATGAAAGAGCTGCTAGGGCGGGAGAACTATTACTACGGAACATTTCAAGTCACTGTGGACGATCCTGCGCGGGTGGATGGGGTGGTGGAGAGGATAAAGCTCGATTTGGAGAGGTATCACAAAAACGAGGCTTACGACGCGACGACAGCTAGAGATATGCTCACATCCATCACGAACACGCTGAACATGATCAAGTACACGCTAGCCGGCATAGGTGCGATCTCTCTTGTAGTCGGAGGCATTGGAATCGCAAATGTAATGATGCTCACCGTAAAGGAGAGGATTCGCGAGATCGGCATTATGAAGGCGCTTGGCGCAACAACACACGATATTCGCATTCAGTATCTTCTAGAAGCAGGCATGTTGGGCGTAGTAAGCAGCATAATTGGAATAATATCTGGCATCGCTGTATCCTTTGCCATAGGATCCTTTGCAGGCCTGCCATCTGCTATAAAGATTGAATCCGTGCTGATTGGCATTTTATTCGGCGTGCTTTCGACCGTTATAGCTGGTTTATATCCAGCTAACAAAGCGGCGCTACTAGATCCTATCGAGGCGCTGAGAACCGAGTGAGTCTATTGCTGTCTTGGATGATGTTAGAGGTTGCTGGTGGCTATCATTAATCACGATCAGAACGCAGCGATCAACTTCGAAACCGCTTCTCTAAAGGTGGTGTTCGAAGAATTAAAAGGGGGCAGATAACAATGGCCGGTGATCTGTCTCCCAGCCACGCTGGCTTAGTCGGAGAGACCTCTATATAGTGCATTCAAATACTCACGAATCGCATCTTCCAGCCTCTCTTCCCCCACATCTTTGAGCTCGTAGCTCACCGAGGTCGATGGTTTTTTTATATCAATAATGCGGCGCAGGTCCGCGGGGGTTGCGATTATCACCGACTCGCAGTCGCAGCTATTGATGCTCTCCTCGAGATCCTTGATCTGCTCCGGATAGTAGCCAATCGCTGGAAGTACGTCAGCTATATGCTTGTATATAGCAAAAACATCTCTTATGCTTCCAACGGCAAAGGGTCTCGGGTTTACTATCTCGGAGGCGCCGTACATCTCCGCGGCGATCCTGCCGGCACCAAATGGCATGCCACCATGTGTGAGCGTGGGGCCGTCCTCTATAACAAGAACCCTCTTGCCTCTTATGAGATCTGCGTTCTCGATTTTGATAGTGGAATCGGCCCTTACAACCCTCGCCTTCGGATTGAGTCTCGCGACGTTCTCCTCTATAGATGCCACAGCATTTGCCGAGGCTCTGCCGGTTTTGTTTATGACAATAACGTCGGCACATCTGAAGTTTATGCTTCCCGGATAGTACATCAGCTCATGGCCTGGCCGCATGGCATCTGCCACTGTTATCCACAGATCCGGTTTTATGAACGGAAGATCGTTGTTTCCGCCGTCCCAGACGATGATATCCCCATCCTCTTCAGCCTTCTTCAGCACAGTCTCGCAGTCGACCCCTGCATAGACAACCGTGCCCATTTTTATATGTGCCTCGTACTCCTCTCTCTCTTCAATCGTCAGCTTTGCAGCGTCGAGATCACTGAGCGAGCTGAATCTCTGGATAGCTCCATCAAGATCTCTATAAGGCATAGGATGACGGATCACAACGGGCTTCAGGCCGGCAGACTTCAATACCCTCACCACATAGCGGCTGGTCTGGCTCTTTCCAGATCCGGTTCTCACCGCACATACCGCTATAACCGGCTTACAGGATGTAAGCATGGTTCTCATTCCCAGCAGCTCGAAGTCGGCACCAGATGCTAGAACCCTAGCTGCAATATCCATGACATCCTGATGACTCAGATCGCTGTAGGCGAGAATGCATCTATCAACATCTCTTTCTATTATGAGCCTCTCGAGCTCGCTCTCCGGGTAAATCGGTATTCCCTCTGGGTATAGAGGGCCACTGAGCTCTGGCGGATATACACGAGATTCGATGTGCGGTATCTGCGCAGCAGTGAATCCCACCACTTGATATCTTGAATCGTTTCGGAACACCACATTGAAATCGTGAAAGTCGCGCCCGGCAGCCCCCAAAATCAAGATCTTCTCTCTGTACATGATGCCCTCATACTAAGTCTAAGAACTACAAGCAAAATTTACCATTTCAGCCCACATTTTGCAGGAATGAACTAAAGCTAAATATTTTTTGCATAGCGATTTGAACTATTAATAAATGACTCTTTTGCTTTTTGTTGTAAATTAGGTGGGCCTGTCCGAATAAGGATCAAGTGTTTCTGACATGCAGGAGCGGTAAAGGTACAAATTTCTGGCCTCAGCGCTTATCTGGACGGGTTCGATTAGGTTATAATACGATTAACATGGAAGAAGTGATATATCCCAACCCACCACTGCCACCTCGCATTCGCGATCTGGCAGATCGCATTTGCCAGCGTCCCTCTCGCGGCACCTCTGATCTCCGACTATGGGCGCGGGAATCTCTGCTTAAAGGCGAAGAGGCGATCACTCCTCTGATGTGAGCCTGGCGTAGCATCTCTGGGCCTCATCTAGTATCTTCTCCTCGCCATCGATCACGCCGTTCCGCATGAGCACCTTGCCGTTGCATATCGTGTAGCTCACCTCGCCTGGCATGCTGTACACGAGGTGCGATAGCATTGAAGTCTGCGGAGTGAACCATGGCTTTCTGATATCAATTAAAGCGAGATCAGCGAGAGCTCCGGCCCTCAGACCGATATCGAGAGAGAATGCCCTGTAGCCGTTCTCAGTTGCCATCTTCCAAACAACCTCTGCCGGCAGGATTGTCGGTCTTCCCATGGAGCACTTCTGGACTATCGCAGCTACCTTCATCTCCTCGAAGATGTCCAAGTTGTTATTGCTCGATGCGCCATCCGTTCCAAGACAGACATTGGCTCCAGCTTCGATAAGCGTCGCAACTGGTGCGATGCCTGATGCGAGCTTGAGGTTGCTTATCGGACAGTGAGCGATGTTCACGCGCCGCTCTCCGAGAATTCTTATGTCTCTGGGCGATAGCCAGACGCAGTGTGCGGCCACAACCCTCTCATTTAGCATATCAAGCCCTTCAAGATACTCGACTGGCGTCATATGCCGCTGATTGACAAAAGTATCGACCTCATCCCTCGTCTCGGAGAGATGTATGTGGAGGTTCGCTCCGTACCTATCTGCGAGCTCCTTTGCTCTGAGAAGAGTCTCCTCGGAGCATGTGTACACTGCATGAGGTCCAACAGCAGGCCTTATGAGATCGTCATTCCTCCATCTCTTGAGGAACGGCTCTACATCTCTGAGCAGCTCCGGCCGCATATCGAAGAGAACCCCGGAGAGCACGCCTCTTATCCCCATCTCCTTTGTGGCCTCTGCTGTATCATCCATAAAATAATACATATCATTATAACAGGTTATTCCAAAACGTATCAGCTCCAAGCAGCCCAGCTTGACGCCGGCGCGTATCTCTCTGGCCGTAAGCCTTGCCTCGATCGGCCATATCTTCTCCCGAAGCCATGGCATCAACTCCATATCATCTGCGTAGCCCCTGAGAAGCGTCATGGCCAGATGCGTATGACTATTCACGAGGCCGGGTACGGCCAGCATACCCTTTGCATCGATGATATCATCATCATTTGGCCTGAGATCCCTTCCGATCTCCGAGATACGGTTTTCCTCGATGAGAATATCGCGATCCTTCAAAATAGCCCTATCTTGGAGGACATATGCGCTGCGTATGAGCATGTGCAGCTGTATAAGCGGTAGATATTAATACCCTACTGCCCGGAAATGTGATGGGCTGAGGTAGCCAAGTGGCCTACGGCGCTGGTCTTGAGGTTCCAAAAAGGAACAGGCAAACCAGTGGTGCATCGCACCGCGTGAGTTCGAATCTCACCCTCAGCGTTTCAGATTCTCAGAGCGAGATCGAAAGATGATATTATGCTAGAGCCTGATACCAAACTTCACGCTGATCTGATCTCAAAGGCATTGAGGATATTGCAGCTCGGTCCTATATGCGATAGCTGTTTCGGCAGACAGTTCGCAATGCTGGGGACGGGCATGACAAACATCGAGCGTGGAAGAGCTATAAAGGCGGCGATGGCCATGCTCGCAGATCTGTACGGCTCAGAGGAAGCCAAGATTATACTCGAGGCTCTTGCGCCATCTTTCAGAGCTGCGAGGCAGAGGCTGGGCCTTGAAGGCGATGATGAGAGATGCTGGGTCTGCCTGGGCCAGATGTATCCTGAGAGCCTTGAGCGCTGGGCCGATAGAGCTATCGATGCGCTCAGTGGAATAGAATACAATACTTTTCTCGTCGGGACCTTCATGAGCGGGCTTCTCGTCGAGAATGAGGAGTTGCTTTTAGCAGATGGCGGCTCAACACATGCAGAGCCCATGAAGTCAGAGATCAATCGAGAGGTGGGAAAGCTCATAGCAGCGAAGACGAAGATGCAGGCAGATCTCAGCGATCCAGATGTAGTAATCCACCTCCATCTCTCGGATGGGAGCGTTGAGATACAGATTCAGCCATTATACATTTACGGTAGATACAGAAAGCTTCAGCGCGGCTTTCCACAGACAAGGTGGCCATGCAGAGTTTGTGGAGGAAAGGGCTGCGAGAGATGCAATAACACAGGACGCATGTACCAGGAGTCTGTGGATGAGCTTATCAGAGATCCGATTGTCGAGGCTGCGAATGCAGAGGATACGGTCTTCCACGGCGCGGGGAGAGAGGACATAGATGCTCGGATGCTCGGCAGCGGCCGGCCTTTTGTGGTGGAGGTTGTACGCCCCCGCCGAAGAAGCTTGGATCTGGAGGCGCTTAGGGACGAGATAAACCGGAGAGCCAAAGATAAGGTGGAGGTCAGCGATCTCGCATTCGTGGAGAAAGCGATGGTCGAGATCGTAAAGAATGAGAGGTTCGATAAGAGCTACAGGGCTCTTATTGAGCTTTCGGCGGAGGTAGAGGAAGAAAAGCTTAAATCCGCCCTCGCTGAATTGGTAGGTTTTGTAGAACAGCGTACGCCAACTCGCGTCTCTCACAGAAGAGCGGATAAGGTCCGCAGGAGGGCGGTGTACAGCGTTGAGCTGGAAGAGCTGAAGGGCAGACTGGCAAGTATAACCGTCCGCTGCGATAGCGGTCTCTATGTTAAGGAGCTGATCTCAGGGGACGGCGGCAGAACCAGGCCCAGCCTCGCGGAGCTTCTCGGACTGGACGTCAGGGTTGTTGAGCTGGATGTAATAGATGTAGGTGGAGTGTCGGATGCCAAAGTCACATGGATTTCGTAAGAATACCAGGGACAAGCTCAAGAAGAGCGTGCGGGATAGGGGTATATCACCTGTGGTCAGGGCGATACAGGAGTTCGCCGTTGGTGAGAGGGTTCACATAATAATAGATCCCAGCATACACAAAGGAATGCCGCACCCGAAGTTCCATGGAAGAACCGGAACTGTGGTGGGCAAGAGAGGGAGAGCGTTCGTGCTGGAGGTCCCAGATCAGAAAGCCACCAAACAGGTCATAGTATTACCCGAGCACCTGAGAGCTCAGAAGTAGAAAATGATAGTTAAGAACGTTCTTAATGAGGAGCTGCTTACTCTAGCAGAGGTAAATGCGCTTCTGAATGAGATCCGGCAGAGGAGGGCTGGTGAGAGTGATGAGCTAGGCTATGAGCTCAGGCGCGCTATGCGTCATGCTGAGCTATTCTCTCCCGGCACACCAGAGGATAGCAGGAAGCTGGTTGAATCTCTGCTAGCTCTAGAGAAGATTACCCCCGAGATAGCCGTGAAGATAGCGGACCTTAGACCGATGACCAGAGATGAGCTCAGGGCGATATATGCAAAGGAGAAGTTCTCGCTGACAGAAGAAGAGCTGGACGCGATTCTCGATATAGTGCGCAGGGGGTAAATCTCTCTTGCCCGATGTGAGGCCTCCAAAAAGGGAAACGGTAGCTAGGGTACTCGATTATCTCCCCTACGGGCACGTCTCGGAGGCCATCACAAGCTACCAGAAGCGTCCCGTTGTCCAGGCGGTTGGCGAGGGGAGCTTTGTGCTGATGGAGATGACGCCCAAGGAGGGCGTAGTTCCAACAGTCGGGCAGAGGGTGGATCTGGTAGCGCGAGATGTGATCGATCGTGTGAACAGAAGGATAAGCTACAACGATCTCACAAACAGCGCCAAGCTCGAGCTCGCTTACGAGATACAGAAGATAGTGCTCGATAATGAGGAGAGGTTTATCAGATACTTCAACGAGGCAGGCCCGATAACAACAAGAATGCATGGCCTCGAGCTCCTTCCCGGCATAGGAAAGAAGCTGATGTGGGCGATCCTGAACGAGCGGAAGAAGGGCCCTTTTAAGAGCTTCAAGGATCTATCTGAGAGGGTTAAGGGCCTGCACAATCCAGAGAAACTGATCGCGAAGCGCATAGAGGAAGAGCTCATGGACGATAAGATAAAGTACAGGATCTTCACCGCGGAGCCGAAGGAGTCAAAACCCGCCGAGGTTCGCAAGCGACCTTGAAGGGCTCTTCTGTGGGATCTAAATGAAAGCTGGGCAGCATTTCCTTGTGGACAGGGGGATTGCGGAGAGGATCGTCGCATATGCTGATATCTCCCCCACTGACAGGATCCTCGAGATAGGTCCTGGCAGGGGCAGCCTGACAGAGCTCTTGGCCTCAAAAGCTGGAAAAGTATACGCTGTAGAGGCGGATCCTGAGCTGGCGCTCTACATAAAAGAGCGATTCCCGAATGTGGAGGTCGTTGAGGGGGATGCTCTCAAGGTCGAGCTGCCGGCTTACAACAAGGTTGTATCGAACCTTCCATATAATATATCGACCAAGATAACGCTGAGGCTTCTGCAAAGACCATTCGATATGATGGTGCTCATGTATCAGCGTGAATTTGTCGAGAGGATGCTCGCCTCTCCGGGATCTGAGGGTTATGGGCGATTGAGCGTCAATGTGTCTTACTATGCTGATGTCGAGCTCCTTGAAAGCGTGCCAAGATCTGCATTCAGACCGATGCCGCACGTGAGCTCATCTGTAATCCGACTGAGGCCAAAGACCAGACGGGAGCCGGTCGATGAGTCGGTCTTCTCCATGATAAGCAGGGATCTCTTCACAAAAAGAAGGAAAAAGGTCAAGAACGCCCTCGCAGCTATCGGCATACCGGATGAGGCGATGCTAGATCTAGATCCCAGGATTCTTGAGGCGAGACCTGAGAACCTCAGAGTGGATGAGTTTGTACGCATAGCCAAGGTTGTGTCGGAGCATTGCTCCGCGAGAGGTGTATACTCGGATTAGACGATCCGCAGATTAGACGATCCGTTCGAGATAGAAGGGGTTATATCGAGATCGTATCATCAATGCGATTTTATGATCGCAACCGAATATATCGAGTTCTCAACAAAAGGCAACACAGATATTGTTGATATAACTCAGATGGTCGCCAGAGCTCTTGAGAGCTCCGGTATGAGCAATGGCGTCGTGGTGATCTTCGTCCCAGGAGCTACAGGCGCGGTTACCACGATGGAATACGAGCCCGGTCTTATAGAGGATATGCAAAGAGCTCTCGAAAGAGCTGCTCCTGAGAGAGAGGAGTACGAGCACAACAGGCGGTGGGGGGACGGAAACGGCCATTCGCATATCCGCGCCTCTCTGCTCGGCCCGAGTGTTGCCGTGCCTTTTGTATCTGGCAGGTTGATGTTGGGAAGATGGCAGCAGATTGTCTTTATCGATATGGATAACAGGCCACGCAGACGTAGGCTGATCCTCCAGCTGATCGGAGAGACCACGCTGCAGACCTGAGGCGCTGATCTCCGATCTTGAATTGGAGATATGTTGGAGCACGGAAAAAAGACAAGCGTTAGGTCTGGTCATCATACTCCATTTTCTTAATCTGAACGCATCCCAGCCACTGGAGATCTCTGAGTAACAAAAAGCGACTGAGATAACAAGATATCAAAAACGCTAATGACCAACAGCTCATGGAAATGAAAATAGTCCAGGGGCATTTTCATACCAAGCTCATCTTCTTGGCATATCTTGTTATTCGCGCCGGTCCTGCCTGTGGGACCTGTCCGGATAAGCGAATGAGGCCAGAAATCTGGTCCTTTAAAGCTTCTGCATGTCAGAAACACTTAATCCTTATTCGGACACGTTCTGCCTGTGTGAGGCAAAGACTATATCCTTAGTGAGGTGAAACTACATTTCATGATCGGCAGGCAGACCCAGGTTGTGGACTGCAGGGAGAGCATGGGGCTGGCCAAGGGAGGGGGGCTTGCACAGCGTGGTACGCTCTCAGAAGCAGCACGCCCAGATGTTATAGCTATCGCAATGTCTCCTGGAAGGAGACACATAACAAAACCCGTATGCGAGATCACCTACGGACTCAGAAGAGAGGGCATACAGACGAGCGTTCTGGTGCTTGAGGCTGGTACGGGTGTTCCTGAGTCGTTCCCGCAGGCATCAAGGGGTTATGGCCCCACATTCGGGCTTACTCCAAAGGAGATCGAGCAGATACAGAGGCATAAGATCGCGGTGATCCACCTTGGCAACGTCAAGTCGCATGTGATATACAAGACCAGGGATATCCTCGCATTCGTGGATATACCAGCTGTTGTTGTCTCCCAATGCCCCGTCGACTTCGAGGATTTCGCGAAGGAAGGCGTCAAAACAAGGGTTGTCATGCCACCAAAGAAGAACCAGATTACAAAAGGAACCGTCGTGGATATCGTCACGGGGGTGACCAGAGGCGCGACATGTGGTAGGAGCAAGCTGAACACCCTCGCGAAGGTCTTAAACAAGCATCTTGCAGCAATCGAAGCAAAGGCATCGAAATCAAAGTGAATCGAGTGATCGCGCTTGCGTTTGAAGTATGTAGTGCTCCTCGGCGACGGCATGGCGGACTGGCCTGTTGATACTCTAGGTCAGAAGACCCCTCTGCAGATCGCTCACAAACCATACATGGATTCCATAGCAAAGGACGGGTCATGTGGTCTGGCTCAAACGGTGCCTGAAGGCATGACCCCAGGAAGCGATGTCGCAAATCTCTCAATAATGGGTTACGATCCGCGAAGATATTATACAGGGCGTGCCCCTTTGGAAGCAGCCGCCATGGGAATCTCTCTCCGGGATGGAGAGATCGCATTCAGATGCAATTTTGTAACAGTGATAGACGGCATCATGGACGACTACAGCGCGGGGCATATAACCTCTGAGGAGGGCGCTGAGATAGTGAAATCGCTCAGAGAGATCGTACCCGAGGGGAGGATATACCCTGGGGTGAGCTACCGGAACATCGTTGTGCTCAGATGCTGTAGAGACGCCATATGCACACCCCCACATGACATAATGGGCATGCCGATCTCAGAGCATCTTCCACGAGGTGATGGCTCCTCTCTTCTAAAAGATATAATGGACAAAGCAAAGCCAATTCTTGAGAGCCATCCGGTCAACCTGAGGCGCCAGCGGATGGGAATGAAGCCGGCGAACATGATCTGGCTCTGGGGGCAAGGTCCAGCTCCAGAGATGCCGAGATATCGTGAGATGTTTGGAGTTAATGGCGCGATCATCTCTGCTGTCGATCTGCTAAAAGGACTTGGCGTTTATGCAGGCTGGCAGGTTATCAATGTTCCTGGAGCTACCGGCACAATTAATACAAATTATGCTGGTAAGGTCGAGGCTGCGCTCAAGGCGCTCAGTTCTGCAGACATAGTTTATATACACATCGAGGCCCCTGATGAGGCTGCGCACGAGGGCGATGTCGAGCAAAAGATCAGGGCGATAGAGCTCTTCGACGAGAGGGTTGTTGGCCCGGTGCTAAGCGGTCTCAGGCGCTCCGGTTATCAATGGAGGGTGCTGCTTCTGCCAGATCATAGGACTCCGATAAAGATCAGGACGCACTCTAGAGATCCGGTGCCGTTTGCGATCGCTGGATACGGTATCAAAAGCGATCCAGTAGAGGCATTCGATGAGATCTCAGCGGCCGGGGGATCATATGGAAGCGTGCGGGGAACAGAACTCATCAGATTGCTGCTCGAGGCGTGATCTTCTCATCTACACCAAA
>CAZMZV010000017.1:0-30787 GCA_964570975.1 uncultured Methanotrichaceae archaeon
GCTTCGTGATTTTTCGAGAATGGAGCCCAGCAAGGAGAACGCGGAGCGGATCTTCGGTTGGATCCCGGTGGATATCAAGTTCTTCACGCCGGCAGGCGATGAAAGCGTCATGATGATATTCTTCGAGAAGGGGCTTGTGATCGAGGCCAGATATTTTCTGAATGATAGCCTGCGAGATCTAGCCGATGATCTAGAGGTGCGCCTCATGCTTCGTGCCGAAATCAACTCAAGAGTGGGATACAACGTGTTCTACTCCCGTTACATTCACGGTCAGGGATACATAAGAGTCTCATTGAGAGAGGTTGACAACAAGATGGTCCAGAAGATCCTCGACGAGTATTACACGCCAAGGCTGAGAAGCATATACAAGCCCATAATCCTCGAGTTCAAAGGCTTCAGGGACAGAGACTTCTTCGGAGTCGAGGCCGGCAAGGAAGGCGGTTACATCTACTACTCGCCGGTCAGGCCGAAGAGCGGAGAGCTGGGGACAAACATTCTCGATGTCGTAGCGAAGTTATACCACCTCGAAGCCATCATGAAAGATAAAGATATCCAGCACCAGTTGGCCGAGCTCGAGCTGCAGATGAGCTTTCTGCCGAGTGTGATGTGGATCTGATAGAACTGCGATGGGGATCAGATATTCACTATGCACCGCCAAGCATGATATCGTCCGCGAAATCTATCCTGCATGTGAGACCAGCACGCAGAGCTTCGAGAAGGCATTCAACCGTCTTTATCGCTGATAGATCTGAAAGAGCAGCTCTCGCGCTGAGAACATCCTGGAGGCTATTGACTATGCTCTTCGTCAGCTCGGAGAGCAACCTCTTCGAGACGCCGTCAGACTGTGCTATATTCAATGCCTCTAAGTAAGTACTCACGGCCGCATCTGTCCTGGACGTGGCCAGCTCACACCCAGCCATGATCTCAAGAGCTTTTACCTGCAGATCCCTGTAGCCAAGCTGTCTGGCCTGCCGCTCGAGGAGGAGGGACGTCTCCTCTGCACGCGCATAGTCCTTCTGGTTGAAGAACAGAGTTGCAAGAAGCGCGTAGACGGAGAGAAGATCGTACATAGAGCCGATCGAGTTGAAGAGCTCCAAGGATCTCTGGAGATGCTCCTCGGCCTCCTCGTAGTTGCCCGTATTCAGGGCCGCGGCCCCCAAGCTGCGAAGCGCAGCTCCTTCATCTCTTTTGAGGCCGAGCTTCCTAGCAAGCGCCAGAGCCTTTTGGTAGTAACTCATCGCCTCCGCTGGCGCGTCCGATGCATAAAAATCGCCCCATTCTATGTAGAGTCTTATCCTCAGGGGGTCGTATCCGATCTTGAGGATATGCGTCTCGGCCTCTGAGAGGTAGAATCGCGCCTCCATCATCTCGCCTTTGTTGATCTTCACCCGAGCCATTGCGAGATAGGACTCGCATAGGTCTGGAACCGCACCTATGCTCTCGAAAGCAGTCATCGCTGAAAGAATGTCCTCTTCAGGATCGGCACCCCTGAGCTCCTTCAGCAGGCCGAGATTCAAACGGGACATGTTCGCGCATGGTGCTGCTTTTAAGGCATTGAACTCCTCGATGCTTCTCGATAGAAGGCTCTCTGCTATAGACCACTCCCCTCTATCCCTGTAGACGAGAGCCATGTTGAACATGGTCTCTGCGGCGCCGTATCTGTCTCCGGAGCGTTCTAAGAGCTCCAGGCTCTTCTGGTAATGATCGAGGGCCTCCTCCCATCTGAAGGTATCGGCATAGGCATTGGCTATAATCCCATGCATCTCAACAATGGCCTCGATATCACCAGATTCCTCAAGCTCGGCGAGCTTTTTGAGGTATCCATCTACATCCACAGCTGCCTCACCGCGACATGACCTGATCATATCGATGTTCGCCTGGAACTCGGCTGCAGCCTCAATCCCTCCATCGCGCATCGCGTACTCAACAGCCATCCTGAAATGATCTATAGCCAACGACCATTCGCCTCTTCTGTAATAAAGGAGCCCGAGGTTATTCAGCACCATCGAGGATGCCCTGGCGTCCTCAAGCCCTTCGAATATCTCAAGGCTTTTGTGATAGAACTCTATTGCCCTCTCCCACTCTCCTCTCCTGTAGTGTATGCTGGCGATATTGCTCATCGTGGCCCCGAGGCTCTGCATATCCCCGACCCTCTGGAAATGTTCCATGGCCGTGGTATATGAGATGAGGGCCCGATCCCAGTCCCCCCTTCTGTAAAGCACATTTCCTATATTGTTCGTGGTGACTGCTGTGCTGTAGGCATCGCCGAGCCTCTCGAAGATCTCCAAGCTCTCGTTGTAGTGATCGAGGGCATCATCCCACATCCCCTGCTCGGAGAGGAGATTGCCGATCGTGCTGAGCAGAGCTGCTGCGCCGAGGGAATCACCGCTGCTTCTGAATCTCTCGAGCGCCTTTTTGTACTCATCTAATGCCTCTCGCCAGAGCCCGATCCTCTCGTATACAATAGCAAGGCTGCTCAGCGCTCTCAATCTTCCGGGGGTATCCTGTTTGAGATTCACACATCTCTTGAAGAACTCGAGAGCATCATTCCAGCGGCCTTGTTCTGCTGCGATGCTTCCAAGGCCCATCAGAGCGTTTGCCGCGCCCTGATCATCGCCTAGCCTCTGGAAGATCTCGAGACTGGTCTTGTAGTACTTTTCAGCGCTATCTCTATCCCCCAGGCGATAGTAAAGACCTGCCAGGTTCCACGTTATCTTCGCAGAGCTGGAATCGCTGGAATCGAGATCCAAGCTCATCTTGTAGTTCCTTACGGCCTGCAGAAAATCTCCCTTCTCCTCATACACGTTGCCGAGGTTGTTCATCACCGCTGCCATTCCTCTGCGATCGCCTATGGCCTCGAAAGTCTCCAGGGCGGCCTGGTAATGGGATATAGCGTCGTCCCAGCGCCCCTCGACCTCGTACAGGGTCGCGAGATTGATGTGGGTATTGGCAGCACCATGCACATCCCCGAGGATCTCCTTCATCTCAAGGCATCTAAGGTAATGGCCTTCGGCAGCGTCTCTCTCGCCGAGATGCTGATAGACTAGCCCAATGTTGTTAAGGGTCTTCGATGCGCCCAGCCTGTCCCCAACTCTCTCTTGGAGTTTCAGGGCATCCTGATACACATCCAGCGCCCTCTCTAGCTCGCCCATCATCTGGTATATGCTCGCGATGTTCGAGGTGGATGCTGCGACACCTCTCATATCACCTATTTCGCGCAGAACCTCAGCGCTTCTCTGGAAGTTCTCTATAGCCTTATCCCATTCGCAGATGTCTGCGAGCACAAGGCCGAGACTGGTGAGCGATGCGGCCGTACCAGATTTATCACCGAGCTCCCCACAGAGCTCAAGAGATCTGACATAACATTCGTACGCCTTCTCATAATCGTTCAACTTGTAATATGCATGGCCCATCTCTCTGAGCGCCCTTGTCAGATCGGATGACGGCTCAGATAGTAAGAGCTCCACAGCCTCCCTGTAGCAATCGATGGAGCTCTTCCACTCCTCCATCCTGCTGTACAGCCTTGCTAGGCTTAAGAGAGCAGTTGAAAGACCATCGCGCTCTGAAAGCGCACGGAAGCCCTCTACAGCTTTAATATAGAATTCCTCTGAGAGCGAGAATCTCCCCTCACTGAGATGGAGATCGCCAAGATGCAACGCAGTTCTTGATGAGCCATGGAGATCCTGCGAGTGCTCATACCTCCTAAGGGCCATATCAAAAAGATCCTTCGCTCTATCTGTATCTCCCTTCAGCTGAGATATAAAGCCGAGCATCTCTAAAACTCTACAGACGAATGGGATCTCGCCGAGTCGCTCGAACTCCTCCAGGCAGATGGTGTACAGCTCCTCTGCTGTGGATCTATCTCCCATCTTCTCTCTGATCTCTGCCTCCTCAAGAAGGGCCTGTGCTGTGGAATATCGATCCCCAGAGGATTTGAACTCATTCTGAGCTTCAGAAATGCATTTCAGAGCCTCCTCCCACCTCCTGGACTCCTTGTATAGCCTGGCCAGTTTCATGAGAACAGTCGCATGCTGCTGATCGCGCTGGTCTATATGGGATAGAGCATCTTTATAAAGAGCGATGGCGCGATCCAGATCTTCAACATCCTCGTACACGCTCGCGAGCCTGGAGAGAGCTTTAAACATCTCCGCTTCTGAGGCGAGCTCCAATGCTCTGGAGAGGTGACCAACTGCCCGCTCTAGTGATGCGAGTCTGTGGGAGATCATGCCCAGAGAAAGCCAAAGGTTGAAGTCTTTGGAGCTGGAGTTTGCCTCAGCAATTACATCTAAGTGAGATAACGCCTCATCCATCTCAGAGGAGAGAACCGCCTTTGCCAAGGATGATATGTGCCCGTAAGACTCCTGCGCTATCTGCTCGATGATCTTTTTATCTTTAACTATACCATCCAAGAAGTCCGCGATGGTACACAAGGCTGAAGCCTCATCTACCACTTTATACCTCCTTCTCACGTAAAATTGTAAATCTGCACAAGATGGCCACTCTCATTTTGCGGACATCCCCACAATATCCGCTCATATATTCTATGTAGTAAATCTTCTCCTTTATAAAATCTACGTTTTTGAGATAAACACTGCCTTTGGCGACCTTTAAGGGGTATTATTGCTCAAAAATCTGATGAGGATGTTCGTGATGTTCGCCCAGGCTAACAGTCTCAGATATTGTAGATATTTGAGGATTCCTGTCAACTCATCTCCAAGATTTATGCATGTTGCTGAGAATTCCCAAAAATTTTTTAAGATGCTCGCTTGTTGCAGAATACCAGCATTTATAAAATTTTATAAAAGAAGACTGGTTTTAAGAATCCTAATTCAGCTGCGGTGATGTCGCTGAGGGATCTGTTCGAATAAGTGCGGAGTATCAAGAGAAAAAGCAATCCGCTCGCAACATATCCGGGGTTATGCATCTTGGCATCTCAGATACTGGAAATTGCTCCACTTCTACTTGATATGAAGTCGGAGATCTCCCATCCGCTCATGTGAGTTAAAAATTTATCCCAGTGAGATAGGCTTTATCACATGGGCAGAATACCTGAGAAGTGTGAGAACTGGAAGGTCGCACGTTGCCCCTTGTTCAGATGGTGGTGTAAGCTCGTCTGCGGCGGGCTTACTGGAGGGAGGCTCTGCTCTCCATGGTGCCGCATGGCTGAGAGATTTGGATTGTGGACCCTGCTTTTGACGCTGGCGGCTCCCATTGTTATTATAATATTCTTAATATTCTACATGTGAACTAGGCTGCACGGTTTCAGAGGAACTGTTGGGGCTTGATATGGCGACCGCCTCTCCGGCCTGGAGGCCGTAGTCTTTGCTACCCCATTTCTAGCCTGAAATAGCACAGCATGCTGGTTTTGCTAGCGAACTGGCTGGTCGAGAATCGCTACCGACCGCAGGAGTAAATTAAAAACCATGATAATGAGAGAAAACATTCATGACCAGCACCGCCCCATGGAAATGGTTATGGTTGGAAGGCATTTTCGTATCAATTTGATATGGAGACGAATAATGATCGAAGAAAGGGTATGCATAAAAGTCGATGGGTCGCGCCATTTCACAGCCAGAGATGCGGTTGCGGAGGAGAGAGAGGTCGAGTTATACCTCAACGGAAAATTTTTTAAGAGAGTCTCGTTAAGCCCCAACCAGATAAAGGAGTTTGTCACAGGACACCTCCTCTCGGAGGTGGTGATAAGAGATCCCAGCGAGATCGTCTCTCTCATCATCGATGATACAAAGGTTTCAGTTCTCACCAGAGATTCATCGATCAACAAGGTAGATGCAGAAGATAGATATCGAAGTTTTTCGATAGCAAAAGAATCGATATTCCGTTCGATGAGCTGTCTCCTCGACTCAGATCTCCATAGAGCGACGGGAGGCATCCATTCTGCGGGTATCTTCAAGGAGGACGGTCCGATGTGGTTGGCCGAGGATATCGGCAGGCATAACGCAATTGACAAAGCAATCGGTGGCTGCGTTCTGAATGGCATCGATCTCCGCAGCACCTTCGCGGCGGTGACAAGCCGGATTTCCTCCGGCCTTGCTCTGAAATGCTCGCGAGTGGGTATTCCAATTCTCGCATCCAGAGGCGCGCCGACCACCTTGGCAGTGGATATTGCGAATGAAAATGGGATCACGCTTATCGGCTTCGTGCGTGGGGATAGAATGAATGTTTACACATACCCCGAGAGGATAGCTGAACTGCACGGCAGCGGATGATGGTCGAGCCAGGTTGAAATGCGCAGCTGGATCTTCGAACAGGTGGAAGTCGAGATCAAGGCCACGACGCCACTATCCAGCTGCAAAATGCCAAAAGTACGCGATTCTGGCTGGGCGAGATGGGATTCATTTGAGATGGATCGTAAGAGCGATGCCATCTGAGACTAAGCAAAAGTGATCCTCCAAGGAAGTCACAAACTGAGACTTCATTCCTTAGCACCTTTTGTAAGTCCTGCAGCTATCTATAAATCTCCTCAGAGGGAACGAGGCGAAGTGCGCGTGGAGATAGCCACCAATCGCATTGTGTTCGAGCAGCCCATCCATCCCATCGATTATGCCCCTCCCGCGCCTCACTTTATATGCGAGTTTCGCGTCGCGGTCGCAGTCGATCTTGGAGTAATGGAACTCATGCCCTCTTATCACGCTCCCCGCAGGGACCACAGGATTGTCCCTGATGACCTCAGCCTCCACATAACCGAGGGCTTGAAGGCGTTTGGTCATGAGTGTTGAGGCCGGCAGCACACCCGTCATCCTGTAGCTCTTGTCATCAACCACGAGCTCCTCTCCGAGATACATGAGACCGCCACATTCGCCATAAATTGGCATTCCATCAGATGCTGCATCTCTGATTCTATTCCTAGCCCTGCCGGACTCGAGCGAGGATGCGTGAAGCTCAGGGTAGCCGCCTCCTAGATAAAGGCCATCTGCATCAGGCAGATCCTCTCGGATGGGACTGAATGGAACTACCTCCGCACCCAGATCTCGTAACCGATCGATGTTGTCCTGATAGTAGAAGCAGAAGGCCTCATCCAACGCCAAGGCAATACGCAAATCGCTCCTCGGCGGGTTCGGTTTTTCGCAGCCGATCGCAACATCAGGCACCTTGGAGCAGACCTCAAGCATATCATCCAGTAAGACGTTATCCTCCACGAGATCTGCGAGCGCATTTACATCATGGTCTATCTCGAATCCCATCGCTAGGCCAAGATGCCTGCTCGGAAGTGATATGCTCTTCCTTCTAGGTATGACTCCAAAGATCCTGGCGTCTATCGATTCCTCAAGCGAGATGCGATGGCGCTCGCTGCCGACCTGGTTTAATATGACGCCTTCGATCCTGACGTTTGGATCGAAGGATCTGAAGCCTTGGATCAAAGCAGCCGCGGATCTCGACATGCCATGGACGTTTATCACAAGTATTACTGAAATGCCGAGCGTTTTGGCTACATGCGCTGTGCTCGCCTCCTCGCTTCCACCAATTCCGTCGTAAAGGCCCATCACACCCTCTACCAGAGCCACATCGGCCCCGCGAATCGCGCTGTAAAAGGATCGCCTCACGCCCTCGACCCCCATCATGAAGGTGTCGAGATTGCGCGAGTGCCTGCCGCATATCGCGGTATGATGCGTCGGATCTATAAAATCAGGGCCCACCTTGAAGGGCTGAACCTTAAAGCCTCTTCTGCGCAGAGCTGCCATAAGGCCTAGCGTGACCGTGGTCTTTCCTACCCCACTATGGGTTCCTGCCACTATGAACGCGGGGATCATGCTCTCCGGAGGATTTTGTCGATCACCCTAAAGGTTTTCTGCGATATAGAGTCGAAGAGCCACACTTGTTTATCCAGCTCGATGGACCTTTTCTCTCGCGCCCACTCGACTCGGTTGTTGATACCCCTGAGACCTATAGCTACAACTACAGATTCATGACAAGAGGAAATCCCTTTGGGAAGATCGGAGATTCATTGCAGGTGAACATGCGCATGCTCATCTTTATGGGCATGTATATGTTTGTGAACTATACGGCCGTGACGGTGCATGTGCTCGTGCATAAGATTGGTCTGCAGAAGCAGATCCACATCGCTGAGGACCTCATCGACATTGCTATCCACCACGATCCTGTGGTTCTCTCCTATCACAACAGCCCTTTGACTGATATTAGCTACGATATCCAGGTCATGTGTGGCGGTGATGATTGTTTTTCCGCAGCTGGCAAGCTCATTCAGCAGCTCGATCAACCACAGCTGGCTTCTAGGATCCAGACCTGCGGTCGGCTCATCGAGAAGCAGAACGTCCGGATTTGTCGCGAGCACAGATGCTATACAGACCTTCTTCTTCTCCCCACCGCTGAGCGTGTGCGGCGCTCGGTCTCTGAGTTTGGTTATGCCCAACATATCCATCAGCTCCTCCACCCTATCCTTTACCTCATCAGCACTCATATCAAGCTGCAGAGGACCAAAGGCTATCTCATCGAAGACTGTGGAGGAGAAGAGCTGGACATCCGGATTCTGGAATACGAAGCCCACCTTGCTCCGGAAGAACCGCTTGAAATCGTTATCTTTGAGCGTATCGAAGATCTCCTCGGTCACGAGATTGCCAAAGGCATAATAGCTACCAGATGTCGGGTAGATGAGACAGTCGATTATCGCGAGAAGCGTCGACTTTCCCGAACCGTTAGCTCCAAGGAGAGCGACCTGCTCCCCCTGTCTTATCTTGAGACATATATCCTCTAGTGCCCTGACCCTCCCGTTATAGAGGTATGAAACATTTTGCAGATCGAAGATCACATCCATTCCTGAACCCTTTGTCTCATGCACTCACAATGCTATACATCAGCAACATAGCGCTTGATATGATTGTGATTGAGAGAGCTGCGTAATCGCGCCTCCGCAACCTGAAGTCGTATGCGAGCTTGACGTCACCGCTGAAGCCCCTGGATATCATCGCCATATGGACCTTCTCGCTCATGTCCAGCGACTTTATAAGCATGTACCCTATTCTGCTACCGACCCATCTCTGATCAGCCATGATCCCCCTGCTTCGCATGGTTCTGCTCTTCTTCGCGATATAGAGATCCCTGATCGTCTCCATGAACAAGAAGATATACCTGTTGGCCATCTCAAGGGTCAAGACATATACCTTCGGCACACCGATGGAACGGAGCGATTTGAATAGGACCTTCTGCGGTGTGGTTAGGAATAGAAGAACAACTGCTGACACACATGAAGCGACCCTGAGGGTGAAGAGAAACGCCGCTCTGGTGCCCTGTGATGTTATGTAGATGCTCTCAGGCAGTCCGAATGGCCCTAAATGCGCATTCGGTCCAAGCTGGAGGAGCGGCAGGAGCATATCTCCAGGAAGGAATATGTTCAGGGTCATGGGTACGGCTATGACTCCGGTGAAGATGGGTATAAAAAGCCACACCCTTTTTATGAAGAAAATTATGCTTATCGAGCTTAAATACGCGAGCATCAGCGTTAAAAGATAGAATATTGCTATAATCTCTAAACTTTTTGTCATACTTATTGCGAGTATCAATAAAAGTATCGATATCAGCTTGGCCCTGGGGTCTAGGCTCTGGAGAAGACCCCGTCTGGAGGCGATCTCCTCTGTGATCATGGCCTCCTGGAAGAAGGAGATTATGCCATCTACGGTCTTTCTCACGAAATTTTTCTTCGCCTGTTGCGGCGGGCTGAACTCCTCATGCACGAGACTGACAGTTCTCATCCAAACCGGTATCATAATACAACCTGTATGATTATTTGGTGAATATGTACTACTATTTCCCAGTTTCTCTCCATCGGTCTGAAGATACACAATCAAGACGGTGACTTTTCACCTTGCCTTTAAGCGGTGCTCTCTCTTACGGTTAGCCGTTATCGCCACAGCCCCCAGCCGCTCAGTCCCAGCATGCTCAAAGCAGCGTTATAGAGAACAGCAGGGCGCAGACTCCGGTCTTCATGCCGGATAGGAAGTCACCGGAGCGTAAAGAAGTGGTATGAAAATGCGCCCAATCCAGGCGGAAGTCCTCTGCCATGCTGTATCTCGCCAGCAAAAGTATTTGCATACTTCTGATAGTCGCCTAAGCTGAGTTGATCTGCAAGAGGAATCGCTGAAGTAACACAGAGACAGTTGCGTGTTTGGCCTTTGAACACCGGCTTGAAAAGAATGGAGGTGTCAGGATAAGCGCCGAGGCCAGAAATTTGACATTTACCGTATGCATAAGAAAAGCTTAATCCTTATTCGGACAGGTCCAAAAGAATTCGGATTAACCTTATATCTCCTTTTGACTTCTCTGCGATAGATGAAGCTGCCAGGCACTGCAACCCAGCCGGAGAACATACAGATAGCTATCGGCAAACTTGAAATCAAAGAGAATATGCTGTTTCTCGATATCGGCTCCGGATCCGGCGCGGTCTCGCTTGCCGCATCGCGTTATACGGACAGGATCTACGGTGTAGACATACGCCCTGAGGCTGTAGAGGCGTCGAGAGCCCTGGTTCCAAAGGGTGTTTTCGTCTGTGGAGATGCGAAGGATGTCATACCCCAACTGCCGGAGATCGATAGATGTTTCATCGGCGGAACGAGAGGCATAGATCAATTCATCCCGGTTCTGAGTGAGAATGCCGCAAATGACTTCAGGTTCGTAATCGATATCGCGCGAGTCGGCATGGCTGCAAGGGCTATAAAGCTCGTAGAGGAGTACTTTGTTCTTGAGGAGGTCCTGCAGATAAACATCTTCCGAGGATACAGGCTAGCTGGAGATATCGCATTTAAGCCTGTCAATCCGATATTCATGATAGTGGGGAGAGGAATCTGAATGCTCATGGGTGTTAGCCTAGGTCCAGGGGATCCGGGATTGCTGACCTTGCGCGCTGTGGAGGTGCTCAGGAAGAGCGAGAAGGTCTTCGTTCCCGGAGAGCTGGCTTCCGAGCTCGCGAGACCTTACTGCGAGCCCGAGATCCTGGATTTCCCGATGACCGAGAACCTCGAGATGCTCGAGCAGATATGGATGAAAAATGCTGAGATAGTTGCAGGATACGCGAGCAGATGCCTCACATCTTTCGCATGTTTGGGCGATGTGAACACATTCTCAACCTTCTCACACCTCCGGCGGATTCTCAGAAAGATGCATCCAGAGGTTGAGATAGATACAGTCCCCGGGGTCGGCGTCATTCCTGCCGCAGCAGCGCGCTTCGGCATAGGCTTCGAGCGGTCTTTTCTGGTCTCGGACGGCTCAGAGCCCGATGCCATCCTCAGATTAAAGGCAACGAGACCAGCAGCGATCGCTGCGGAGTTGGCCGGACAGGGATACGAAGAGTTCATACTGGGAAGCAAGCTCTATTCCCCTGAAGAGATTATAGTTAGAGACAAGATGCCTGAAAGAAGCAGCTACTTCAGCGTGCTTTACGCGAGAAAGCCGCTTAAGCGATGAAATGAAGTATGAGAGGTATCGATGTTTGAAGAAGATAAAAGATGGCCGCCTCGAAAGGTGTACTTTGTTGGTGCCGGCCCGGGAGATCCTGAGCTCGTAACTCTTAAGGGCTATAAGCTTTTGAAGGAGGCGGATCTCGTAATCTATACCGGTTCGCTTGTCAATCCAGATCTCCTGAAGGGTCTCAAGGCCGAGCTTGTCGATAGCAACGGTCTGTCTTTAGAAGAGATAACCGAGAAGATATTGAGCTGCGTCACCTCTGGAAAGAGGGTTGTCAGACTTCACAGCGGTGATCCCTCTTTGTATGGCGCCATACTGGAGCAGATGCGTCCCTTGGAGGAGAATGGCATCGAGGTGGAGGTTGTTCCTGGCGTCTCGTCCTTATTCGCGGCTGCAGCAGCCCTTAAAACGCAGCTGACTCTCAAAGGAGTCTCCGAGTCGCTCATAGTCACAAGACCGGCTGGAACCACGCTCGAGAGGGATGAGATACATGAGCTCTCATCACATGGAGCTACGATGGCGATATTTCTTGGAGCAGAGCGGATCCGGGAGATAGTCTCCTCCCTCATGCTTCCGAGAACAACGCCTGTAGCGGTGGTTTACCGCGCGTCCTGGCCCGACCAGGAGATCATAACCGGAACTCTCGAGGATATAGCTGAGAAGGTCGAGAGGGCTGGCATAAAAAAAAGCGCGTTGATATTGATAGGCAACGTGGTGAAAAGAGAGGGATTCAGGAGGTCCCATCTATACAGAAGTCGGTAGCTGTTCTGGTCTTCCCCCGCGATCGCGAGAAGGGGGGGACGATCTCCCGATGCCTGGAACCCAACTATAAAGCAGAGGTTCGAACATACGAGAAGGGCATAATGAATGATCTCTTTGAGAGATACGAGATGATCGTGGCTGTGATGGCGATCGGGATATTGGTTAGGCTGATATGCCCTCTGCTCCGAGACAAATGGACCGACAGAGCGGTGGTGGCCGTGGACTCCTCTCTGAGATCTGTGATCCCTCTCATAGGCGGGCATCACGGTGCGAACGATCTCGCGATCCATCTCTCGAAACGGCTTGGTGCATATCCGGCTGTTACAACAGCCACCGATTCAGCTGGCAGACTGAGCGTGGAGAAGGTTGCCTCAGCTCTGCGCGCAGAGATCATAAACAAAGATTCGACCAAATTTATCAACGTATCCTTCCTCAACCAGGATGTGCCGATACTGAGGCTGAAAGGTCCGGAGATAGTGATAGTAGACGATGATGTTGCCGTTCTGAGATCCGGAAAGGGGATTGTAGTTGGTATTGGTGCAAGAAGAGGAACTACAAGCGAGGAGATCGTCAGCGCGATAAGGTCAGCTATCGGCGAAGCCGGAAGGAGCGCCTCCGAGATAAAGGTGATTGCGACATCCAGAATCAAGATCGGAGATGAGGAGATAGCTAGAGCTGGGGAGATGCTCGGCGCATCTGTAGTCTATCTCACCGATGAGGCGCTTAATTCTCAACGTCCTGAGAGCCCCTCTAGAGCCATGATGCTCGGCCTCTCAGGGGTTGCCGAGCCAGCGGTCCTGGCTCTTGCAGAGCGAATTATTCTCCCGAAAAAGATCTACGGGAGGGTGACCGTTGCCCTCGGAGAGTAAGCTCAGCGTCATCGGCATCGGCCCTGGCGATCAGAGATGCATGACCCTTCGCGCCAGAAGAGCGATAGAGCAGGCCGATTTTGTTGTGGGATATCGCACCTACCTCGATCTCATACCAGACCTGCTGAAGGGCAAGTCCATCTTCCCTGGAAGGATGGGTGGGGAGATAGAACGCGTTAAGCTAGCTGCAGAGCTAGTTGAAGATGGCTCGGTTGCGCTGATAAGCAGCGGAGATCCGAACGTGTATGGCATGGCAGGCATCGCTCTTGATTTTGCGTTGTCGTATCTAGAGCCATCGAGAATAGAGGTCATCCCGGGGATTACAGCATTTGCGGCCGCTGCATGCAAGGCTGGGGTGGTCTTCAAGGACTCCCTGGCGATAATAAGTCTGAGCGATCTCCTCACCCCATGGAATGAGATAGAGCAGAGGATTAAGACCGCAGCACATCTCGGTATCCCCATCGCAATATACAATCCCAGAAGCTCCAAGAGGGACTGGCAGCTAGCTAGAGCGCTTGAGATCCTCATCGAGATGGGGCGAGGTGAGGAGCAGGTTCTCATCGCGAGAAACGTCACGCGCAGTGGAGAATCCCTCCGGAGAAGCAGTGTTGAAGGGCTGCTTGAAAACCCAGATGGTATAGACATGTTCACAATCATTCTTGTGGGGGGGATATACGGCTCAACCGGCGATGGTGTTAAAATAGCAGGTCTCGGGCCGGGGAGTGTCGAGGACCTGAGCCATGAGGTCTTGGATGAGATCCGCTCCGCCACGCTCCTTCTCGGCTCGGAGCGGCACCTGAGCCAGATAAAAGATATCTGTAAGGGCCGATTTTACTTTGGAAGCGGAGGTTTTGAGGAGAGGCTCGGCGAGAGAGCGAAAATGGCGCTTGATGAGATGCAAAAGGGTGGGAGGCCACTGATCACGGTTGGTGGAGATCCGAGCGTATTCAGCGCTTCCAGGCGCTATCTGGAGATGGCTAGCATAAAAATGCTGCCGGGCGTGAGCGCTTTCTCCGCAGTGGCTGCAAAAGCTGGAGCTCCAATCGCGAACGATTTCGTCCTGCTATCGGGCAGATCAAGATATCTAGATCCCCTCGTGGACGCGGGTTTCTCCGTCATAATCTATAATGCAAGTTCTGAATTCGTGAAGGACACGGCAGAGATGATCCCCGGGTCGAGAGCATGTGCCGTTGGCAGAGATGTGACACGCAAGGACGAGATGATCCTGGTTCGTATGGCATCAGAGATGAGAGATCTGAAGCTCGATGGCTCTCGATACACGATGATCATCGCTGGGCCGGCCACCGCAATCAGAGATGGAAGGATGGTATCCAGAAGGGGCTACGAGAAGAAGTACTGCATATGAGATGGTAATATGAAGAAATACTCAGATATTGGCGCCAGGACTCCCGAGGCATTTGAGATATCGAAGGCGAGCAGAGAGCTGATCGCTAGGATAATCGGCGATGATACCCTTGAGGATAAGATAAAGCAGAGATGCGTCATGGCGACAGGAGATCCGAGTATAGCGGAGAGCCTGAGGTTCGTGAGGGATCCGATCAAGGCCGGATTCAAGGCTCTCGATGCCGCTGCGGACATATTCGTTGATATCCACATGGTCGAGGCCGGCGTAGTCAAGAAGGGTCACAGCTCGCGAATAAGAACGCTGATCGATATGGGCCAAGATCTCGCGGCCGAGCTCGGAATCACCAGGGCATCCGCTGGGGTAATGGCTGCGAGGGATGAGCTGGATGGGTCGGTTGTCGTAATAGGCAATGCCCCGACCGCGCTCCTGGCATTATGCGAGATCGTGGAGCGCGGAGAGGCAGTGCCCGCTTTGGTGATAGGCATGCCCGTCGGTTTTGTCAAGGCTGCTGAGAGCAAGGAGCGGCTGCGCTCTCTGGATATCCCATCGATATCAAATGTTGGAACGAGAGGTGGCACCCCTCTGGCAGTAGCCGCGATGAATGAGATCATCAACATGTACCACATGGGAATCAGGGTGTAAGAAGCTAGTCTGGCTGGAGATGTACTTGCTAGTCGATCCCGTTACCGGATTCAGGATACCCGATGATTGGATCCTCAGATCCTCAGTAGCTGACGTTGAGGATAAAATAAAGAGCGGACTCTGGGTTATTCTCTCAGACGGTCGAGTTCTGCGGAGAGGTTTTACAACAGGAACCACGGCTGCAGCCGCATGCAAGGGCGCTGTACTGTCCTTGCAGCGTGAGGTCCGGGATGTAGATGTCTGGACGCCAGCTGGGATAGTAGTTAGACTAAAGGTTGAAGCAGCCGACGGAATCTGTGTCGCCGAGAAGGATGCTGGAGATCATGAGAGGGACGTCACTGATGGGGTGAAGATAGTCGCGAGAGCGCGTCAATCTGACGGCCTGAGAATCATCGCTGGAGAGGGGATCGGGAGGATAAGAAGGAGAGGGCTCTCCTCCGATCCCGGAAAAGCTGCGATAAGCAGATCTGCATACATGCAGATAATGAGAGCCATCGGGGATGGGGTATCAGAATTAGGGCTAGCTGGAGCCGAGGTGCATCTATCTGTGCCAGAGGGGGAGAAGGTAGCCCTGCAAACGCTTAATCCCAGTGTTGGTGTGGAGGGGGGCATATCCATCCTCGGATCTACCGGTTTTGTGGAGCCGTGGAACGAGCACCTGGGCGAGAGTGTAGCCACAGCCCTGAAAACAGCGGATCGGGTTGTGGCTACAACTGGCAGAACAGGTCTAAGGTTCAGCAGGATGTTGTTTCCGGATCATACGGCTCTCCTAATAGGCTCAAGGCTAGATCTGCTCAAGATCAGGAATGGGAAGACCGTGCTCTGCGGTCTCCCGGGGCTCATCCTCAGGTGGGCGGTGCCTGATATGCTAGATGGAACTGGCTATGCCACCGTCTCTGAGATGATAGAGCATGAGCCGGAGCACGATGCGATCGAGAGGGCGATGGTGCGGCTCAAGCAGATGCTTCCCGGGACGAGGATCGTTCTGATAAGAAGGGATGGAAGCATATACCGAGATACAGGTGAGGAGGTATGAAGATCGTGGGCGTTGGAGCCGGACCTGGTATGATAACACTGGAGGCCATCGATGCGATAAGGTCCGCGAAGCTCATATACGGATCCGAACGGGCTATAAAGCTGGCATCAGCTCATATTCCTCCAGAATGTGATGTTCGGGTGATAGAGGACTACAGGTCGCTTAGAAGCCTGCCGGATGATGCTGTGGTCCTCTCCACCGGCGATCCCATGCTCAGCGGCCTGGGCTATCTTGGGGGGCACGTGATTCCGGGGATATCAAGCATGCAGGTTGCGTGCGCGCGCCTGGGTCTGAGCCTTCTCGATGTTGTGCCGATAACGTTTCACGGCCGCAAGATGAATCCTGATGCAGTGGCCTTCGAGCTTAAAAATGAAAAGTGCGTCTTCTTGCTCGCAGACGGATCCACGGATCTGGTCGGGCTCTGCAGATACCTGGAGTCGCTGGGAATAAAGAGAGATGTCGCGGTGCTGAGCGATCTCGGCTATCCTGAGGAGAGAATAGATATCGGCACGACAGAAGCACCGCCTGAAGCCAGCGGAATGTTCAGTGTCGTAATAGGAGACCTTGCTCGAATAAGGTCGGGGCCCTCTAAATGAGTGATGTATGTCGGGATAAGCGATTTATGTATGGAGGGCATTCTGCAGAATTTCTGTTAAAGAGACGCATGCGAAATCCGCGATAAACTCACAGCAAGTCATGTGCTGTTCGAACAATAGAATAGCTATCTCTCGGAAATATCGGTGGATCTTGGGGCGCTCAATCATCCGCGTGTTAGCGACATGGTGATGATGTTCATAAATCCAATTGCTGAGACCAATTCATACGAATAAAGATTTTGATAATAATAGATATCTAGCGACTACATCGTCTCAAATTATTCAACACAGCATACGAATCAAAACTTTGATGAGAATCGATCAACTATGTTAACTCGAATTGCTCAACACAGCAGCTCTCTCCTGCAGTGTTGATTAATGTTCGAAAATCCAATAGCTTTGGGCCAATTTATACGAATTAAAATTTTGGTAAGATTCGAGGGCCTGTCCGGATAAGAGCGTAGGCCAGAAATCTGGACCTTTACCGCTTCTGCACGTCAAAAACGCTTGATCCTTATCCGGACAGGTCCAGAATCGATATCCTGCGACCACTTTGCCCACATTATTCAACACAGCGGGGGAGAGCTGCATCTTTTATAGTATAAGCGTTCAATAACATCGCGATGCTACGTGACCTCCTGGTAGTCATATTGCTTTTCATCTCGCTCTCATCTGCTCAGGAGTTCATGCTGTTTGCAGATGATTACTACAAGGCGATAGGTTCTCCGCAGATACAGGTCTCAGCAGTAAATCCCTTCATCGAAGCCGGAAGGGTTGAGGTCCTCGAGATCATCGTGTCAAACGAAGGTAGGATAGATGCGCTAATCCCAACCGGGCTTTCGGGAGGTGGCGATCTAAAGAGAGAGATGCTTGAGGAGATGAAGGCTGCGGATGCTTTGAATGTGGTCGTGGAGCTGGACTCTGCTGGGTCTTTGAGGCCGCTCATCAAGAGGGCCAGTATTCCAATTCTGCCAGCTGGCTCCTCCGTCTCTTTGGAATTTCCGGTGGTTGCGGAGTTCAACTCTTCCGCCAGCAGCGAGCTTGATGTGCATGTGACATATGAGCATCAGATAGATGCGAAGATCTCAGGGGGGCGCGCCGTTCAGCTCTATGTGCCGGGAGATGCAAGCAAGCGCATCTCTGTAGAGGTCCGGCGGGGCGATCGGCTCAGCGTGCTTCATGTAGACGGCAAGCTTAAAACAAATTCCAATAGCAGTATCGATCTTCTAATTAAAAACCGGTCGCCTCTGTCCCTGAAGAACTGCACGGCTCGCCTGATTGCGGCCTATCCTCTTCGTGCTGTACAGCCGCCTCAGCCGCTTGGGGATATAATGCCTGGAGAGCTATTCTTGATCAAGCTTCGAGCCGAGGCAGAGGAGAAACCAACCCTCGATAAATACACGCTCTCCTGCATCATAGATCACGACGGTGGCAGTGAACATCTGACGTTCCCTGTTGAGATCTCCCGCGGACTGCCTCTCATTCCAGTGGTCGTAGCTTCAACACTCTTGGCTCTGACTCTGCTATCGCTTCGAAGATTCAGGCGCTCCTCGGGGCTCAGGCGGAGAACAGGAATAGGCGCCATCATAAGGCGGCTCAGATAGATGCGAATAGCTGAAAGTCTGATCGGATGTGACCGTCATGTCCGGAATTGAGGAGGCGATAAAGAGATTGGAGGAGATGGCAAACCGCCATATCTGCGCAGCTCGAAGGAGCGAACTGCTCGAGATAATCGCGCTTCTGAAAGGCGAACTAGATCCAGAGGGAAGAGGAAGAAATGATAGTGCGAACAAGAAATAGCAAGTGTTTCTACTGATGATTGCAAGCTCTTGCGCTGCGAGTCTGACATGTTGCCATCGCGCTTTAGCCACTTTAGAGTTTTGATTCTGCTGTGTTGAATAGCTTTTGAATTGGTACGAAAATGCCTCCGAACCATGAACCATGCGACCTTGAGGTATGAGCGTTTTTCTCCAAATACACCTCATGCCCGTAGCTCCCTCAAGCGCCTGATGATGACCTCTGCCAGGAATATCAGCAGAGCGGAGAGCAACAGCTGCCAACCCAAGCCGATCCTCTCCTGGACAAGACGTTCGGTGGCCCGTCTGGCCTCTTCAACGAGATGGCTTCTGGCCTCCTCCTCTGTGAAGATCTTTCCACCTGCGGCTTCGATCATGCTTTTGAGCGCCGGATTGAACCCGAACTCCCTGTACTCGAGCGGATAATTCACAGCGATGCCATAATCATCTATGTAGTACAGACCCATGGACTCCGGCACAATGGTCGCTTTGTATCTTCTGGGAGCGGTCAGCTCGATGTTGGCACTCCCCTCTATCTTGGGCGGCGTATCGCTGGATATGTAGACCTCCAGAGGGCTTCCGAGCCAAGCATCATCAGCCTCAATGCGCTTGCTCTCTGGTCTTGGGTCTCCCACTGCCCAGTTGACCATCGAGGAGATGAGCATCGAGTTCTCCTCCGAATACAGAGACTGAGCCCAGGCATTCCCGTTATCGGTGCTGAGCGATACGCTCCGGCCCAGACCGTAGCGGATAGCTGTGACTATGGGCTTGCCATCGGTCATGGCCACAAGCCTCTGGGCGCCTGGCTTCGGTGTGACGTCGTTGAAGCCGTTTATCGTTGCATTGATCTCGATCTCATTTGTTATGTAGTGATTAGCATCCGTTATGATCAAGGTATAACCGGATATGTTCTCCCTGCGCTCCTCTACCTCCACGCCCTCCGGCGTTCTTACGGTTAGGGAACTCGGATAGACCGCGGGATAGAATTTTGCGCCTGTTAACGCTGCCATCTCAGGGAATCTTCCCGAGGAGCCTGCGTAGCTCTGAACCTGAATGAGGGTAACGGTAGCGTTCATCCTGCTAAGCAGATCCACAGAGTTGAGGAATACCTGATCCCCCTTAACCCTGTCCGGCTCTATCTTGCCATCTGAGATAACAACAACGTCAGCTTCAGCTCTGCTCTCGTTGATCAGCCTCCAGGCGAGGCGGAGGCCCTCGTCCAGATTCGTCTCGTCCTTGCCTATAGGCGTCTGCAGGCTCTTTATGCTCTCCTCTATCACATTTCTGTTCCTGATGGGGACCGGATATGTCACTACATACGGCTTTGTGCCGAAGACCACGATCCCGACCTTTGCATCCCTCAGCTCGGGCGAGCGGAGAAGCTCTATAGCTATGGACTTCTCATAATCAAGGTACGTTGTGCTTTCGCCTATCCTCATCGGCATCATGGTGCTCCCGGATATATCCAAAACGAGGATCAGGACCTTTCCGCCCTCGAATATGCTTGGAGATGAGACGACCGGAAGGGCCTTCTCGAACGTCGTGTTGTAATAACTCCCGAGCTCGTACGAATTCGGCCCGCCCACTACCACAAGGCCCCCGCCGTTTTTCACATATTCTTCGAGCCTGTCAAGCTCCGGGCTGTATTTTGTGTCATCGAGAACCACTGCCTTGTAGCCGCTGAGAGGTTGTGGCAGTTCCTCCATTATACTCAGCTCGAATAGATCTTCGAGGACCTGTGCAAGAGGAGATGTCTTAGTGCCTACAAGCAGAACATTTGGTTTCGGCACGACATAGACCGCTTTGACGAAACGGTTATTTACATCAAAATGGTCCTCAGTCGGCCGGATCTCCGCTCTGATGAGATGTGTTCCTGTGCTGCGGAATTTGTGCGAGATCCTGAGTGAATCGTTTATGCTCTCTATAGATCCCCTGAAGATCTCGGTATCATCTGCGTAAACGACAACATCCCCCATGATTTTTCCGCATTTTCTGATAAGTATCTTGAAGGGATAGTCCCCATAAAGCACGGCGATATTGCTTCCGGATACCTCAACTCCGGCCTCCTCGGCTATGGGTTTAAGATCAAGAGCGAATACAGAGACGTTCGAGCTTCTCGCCAACAGCAAGGCATCTTTGAGTGAGCGACCCGAGTTGCTGTAGCCGTCTGTGGCCAGGAGAATCGCATCTGCCTGTGGCATGTACTGTATTATTCTATCGCCCAGGGGTGTGGTCTCGCCTGAGAAATATCTGAGCTGCGAGTCGTGGATCCTTGCGCTGAGCTGCTCCGCGATAGCTCTATCGAATATCTCCATCGAGGCGGTTTGATCGGAGAGTATCAGTATTCTGGGTCTGCTCACATCCTTTGTGTGTATGGTTACTGTGTATGGATTTGCAAGAGCTATCAAGATCATGCATATTATCAGAGCTCTGGTAAGTACGAGGAGTTTCCTCCTGGCATATCTCAAGTAGACGAGCCCACCTCCAAGAACGAGCGGGATTAACCAGAGCAGCTCCGGCCTCTGCACATAGATCTCGGTCAAAGCTCCCTCCTCCATCTTATTACGGCCAGCTCCGCGATGAGGAGGATAAGGGCGGGGAGTATAAACCAGCTCGAAAGATCTTTCTCCATCAGTATTTCCACGCTGCCATCTCTCCTAAAGCTCCCCGGATCGAAAGTGTTTCCCCTGCGCAAATCGGATTCCATGGGATCGTAGAGGTTCGCCGCGATTTTTCTTCCATCGAAGGAGTATATGCCGGCTTTGTCCAGAAGCAGGGACTGTGTTGTAATTGTGCCAAGCGGCGTATCTATCGTCGCAATTCGATTGAGCGGTATCACCTCGCCGGTTCTCCTGTTTGATTCATCGATCGATGGCACGCCTGTCAGCCATCTCACCATCTCGTACCAGAAGACCGGATATTCCGGTCTGATATAAAAATCAGTGCCGAAATCCAAAGAATTATAAATAACAGTGCCCTTGCCGAGGCGCCAGTAGGAGAGAACTGGAACTCCGTTGACCTCCACCATCGTCGTGGATCCGCGCCTGGGCGTGGCCTCTATGTATGATCTGACACCGATCTCCTCAAAGTGCACATCCTCTGCGAAAAGCGGATTTCTGGCCCACAGCAGGCCTGTTCTGTTCGCAGCCCCAAGGATTCTGACCGGGAGGTAGTCGGGGCTGGGAGATCCTTCCGATGGTATATAGACTATACTGCCACCGGAGTCGACATAGCGATTGAGATTGCCATCGGCTGAGCTGTTTTTTATGACGACCAGGTCGTAATTTGAGGGATCGCCCTCTATACCAACGTCACCGATAGCTTTCAGCGCTGCCAAAGCAGGACCGCTTTCTCCAATGTAGAGTATCCGGGTTCTCTCCCGTTGGGGTGAGTAGATGTATGCGGTATTATCCGATGAGATGCCGTCTTTTATATCCAGAGATACCTTGCAAATGCCAGGTGGCAGGTTCACCGATATATAGTAATCAGAATCTTCCTCGATGATCGCCCTCTGCTCGGATCTGCCAGCTGGAGTTATAACTGCTATTATCACATCCCTTCCAGCTCCATAGTTGTGAATCCTGCATGTGTAATTGACCCCTTCATAGGTCTCGGTAAGCCAGCCGCCCACTATGCCAACATTATCCACCTCACCGCCGGTATCAGCGAAGACTATGCTTGCACCTAGCCTCACCAGAGAATCCCTCGTCGCTCCTGGATCATCGCCTATCCAGCTTATGAAATCGGATAATACGAGAATATCGCCGCCCTCCGGCCCCGTGAGGGTATATGCAAGTTGCATGGCGCTCGAGAGATCCGCAGGGACGTCGCGCGTTGAGAGCTTCTCCAGAACAGATCTCGCCTCATCAGCGCTTCCCTCTCGCAGGGCTACGACGGGTATGCTCGCTGCCAGAACCACGCTGACCCTGTCGTATCTCAGGAGCTCAGCTGATGCGATCTTCAAAGCGTTATCGAAAGAGCTCTCCATGCTCGCAGATACATCTAAAACCACCACAAGATGCGATCCCGGATTTCCGCTCTCGGTCGTGTACGGCCCTGCTGCTGCAAGTGAGAGCAGGATCAGAATGAAGAGCTGTAGCCAGAAGAGCGGATCCTCGATCATCCTGCTCAGAGCGGCGGACCTCTTCGCCTTTCCGACCTCTAAAAACATTATGCTGGAGAAGAGCAGCTCACGTGGCTTTGGTTTTATCAGATAGACAATCACAAGTGGTATTATGCTCAGAAGGCCGATGAGCGCTTGAGGATTCTTAAATGGCATCTCTTGTTCTGATGCATATATCTGAGAAAAAGTTTCCCCGTGGAGGTCCTCGTAATTACATTAACCGAAGACAGAGGGACGTTGATATGTACCAAGATTCATCCCCGGCCTTCGTATGCACGGGCAAAAAGGCCATCATAGCTCTACTATCTCGCCCGTGAATAGCGGTTTGCATCTCTCACCCAGCGCGTTCTGCAGCATTGATATCGCATGAGCACCTGTGCAATGGCCCGGCCTCACGATCTCGGGATCGAGCGCGAGGAGTTCTTCAACGGTCTTGTTTATCCTCACCTCATCCGAGTCTATCAGATGGAAACCCCCAATAACCGCGCAGATCTTATCGGAGCACGTGAGCCTCTTGGCCTGTTGGATTATATTTATGATCCCGCTATGCGCGCATCCGGATATCACGACGAGCCCGCGATCGTCGAGTTTGAGCACCAGAGACTGGTCGTCCACAATCGTATCAGGCTGATAGATGCCATCCCGTATGGTCCAGAATCCCTCGACATGCTCGAATGCCGTTTTTCTCTCGACCTCCCCCGTCGTGATAACTCCTGGAGCCAGAGTCGTTGGGTTTTTGGACAGAAGAATCACAGCATGCTCTTCAAGCTGAGAACGTGAGAAAGGCAAACCTATATTCTTTAAGAACGGTCTCGCTTTGAGCTTTGGCGCGAATATCTCCGGATGCGCGATAACAGGCACTCGCCGCTTCATTCTTCTGAGCAGATCCATGAGACCACCGGTATGATCGTAATGCCCGTGGCTCAGAAATATCAGATCGATATCATTCAGATCTATACCCAGCATCTCAAGGTTGTGTAGCGTCACCTCTCCTGAGGCACCTGTATCCATGAGCAGTCTCATGCTCTCAGAGCCGATGGTTGTCTCTAACAAGAGACAGAATCCATGCTGTGCTAAAAGCCCTCCCTGAGACGCCATGTTATCTACTACGATCTTCAACCGCAATTTTCGAACCGTTGAGCTGAATGTAGCCATACTTTTCCCTCCATTCAGGAGAACATGTATCGGTCAGAAATTCAAGGATGCGGTCGAAACTCTGTAGCCATACTTTTTCCCACCATTCACAAGAACGTGCTGCTAAGAGTTAACGCCGGCGAGGCATGCCTTTTTCATACTGGTCTCGGATTCTTTGAGAGAGGTCAGATTTTTCGGACCTGTCCGGCTAAGCGTTGATGCAAGAAATTTGGCCCTTTACCGCTTCTGCATGTCAGAAACACCTAATCCTTAGTCGGACACGTCCGATTTTTCTGTAGAAACCTTCATGGCCTAACTGCCAACCCATCTGGTTGAAAATGGTCCGGAGGCATTTCCGTACCAACGTGAGTCTCATCTAAGATCGTTGTCTGCAGCGCCAAAATCATGCGACCGTTGATTTATGATAGTTTTTTGGCAAAGTGCGGGGGACGGGAGTCGAACCCGCGAACCCCTTCGGGACAGGGTCCTAAGCCCTGCGCCTTTGACCTCTTGGCAACCCCCGCATTCCTTTAGAGCTCTCTTCCTCCAATCATCCATTCCAGGACGGCTTTTGAGGTATGAAGCCTGTTCTCAGCCTCTTCGAATACGACGCTCTTTGGGCCATCCATCACCTCGTCTGTGATCTCCTGGCCGCGATGCGCTGGAAGGCAGTGCATCACAATGGCATCTTCTCCAGCTAGCTCCAGCAGCATCTGGTTTATTTGATATTTACCGAAGATTCTGAGACGCTCTGCCTCCTCAGCCTCATACCCCATGGAGACCCATGTATCTGTCACGAGTATATCAGCCCCGCGAGCCGCTTCCTCCGGCTCCACCACAAGCTGGGGCACGCCGCCGAGTTCTCTGGCTCTTTCTAATATTTGGCCCTTTGGCTCATAACCTCGGGGCGATGCTACCGCTATCTTCATACGCATCATCGCCGAGGCGAGTATCAAGGAGTTGCATACGTTATTCCCATCGCCGATCCAGGCGATGCGCAGCCCCTCCAGATGGCCGAAATGCTCTCTTATCGTCATCAGATCAGCCAGTATCTGGAGAGGATGCTCCATATCCGAGAGCGCATTTATGACCGGCACGCTGGAATGTGCGGCCAATTCCTCCACGGTTTTGTGGGAGAAGACTCGGGCCGTTATACCCTGAACATATCTTGAGAGAACCCTCGCGGTATCAGCAATCGTCTCGCCCCTGCCGAGCTGCAGCTCTCCAGCGCTCAGGTACAGAGGGTGACCACCGAGCTCAGCAGCCGCGACCTCCAAAGAAACACGCGTGCGCGTTGAGGGCTTCTCGAATATCATCGCTATGCTCTTCCCAGCTAAAGGCATCCTCTCTCCAAGAGCGCATCCACCTCTACCAGCACGATGGGCCTTGTGGTCCTCGGCTCTATCCAGCAGCTCCACGATCTCCGTTGGTGTGAGATCCGTTATCGATATCAGAGATTTATGGCTCATGTGACTATCTCCCTAAGAAGATCCTCGATATCAGGAACGTTCTCATTCGAAACCGTTATCCTTGCGACCACGTTCTTGAAGTTCGGGATCTTTGTCTCATCTGTCTCAGCGGGAATTATGCGATTGGACCACGGACTGTTCGGCATGAATGCCAGCCCCGGATGCGGATCCTCAGAGAGCTTGGCCATAACAACAACCTTTCCGTTATCACTCTCAACAAGGACGTTTGATCCATCTCTGATACCCTCCCTCTCGGCATCGCTCTTATCGAGTAGAATCAAAGCGCTCATCCTCTTGTAGTCCTCTCCGAACCTGTTGATCTCAGCGACCTCGCTCTGGAAGATATCCCTAACAGTAACGACTGTGACCGTTAGCATTCAGATCTCCTCCAGGAGCATCGAGAGGACATCTGCATCTGACGGAAGATCAGATTCGATGATCTTCTCGAATTCTATCTTTAAACCATCCATCCTGAGCGCGCTTCCGCTGGCCTCTATACCTGAGATTGCGGTTGGTACCACGACTTTCGATAGCTCTGTTGTGGGCGTTCTGTGCGGATCCAGCGTTACAATTGGGACATTCGCGAGCTTCTTTGCCACGCCTACTGGCAGGGAGGCTATCGGATCAGAGCCTACGATGAGAGCGAGATCGCACCTCCTCGAGGCCTCTATCACGCTGTGCATCGGACCGTGCTCGACGCCATCTGCAAAAGATACCCTGTTAATAAATCCAGTCTCATCGAAGAGAAGTTGATTAAAGCCGCGCATGTTGTAATGCCCCACCATCGGGATCACCCTATAAGTCGTGGTCTCATTCAGTCTCTCGACCAGTGTTTTAAATAGATTCATACGCCCTTTCAGCGAGTATGCGAGACCGAGGCCTGTGAATATGACCCCGAACTCCGCCTTCTTGAGGATGGTTATCATTGAGATCAACGCCTTCTTGTCTCTCACCTTGGGAATCTTTCCATCAAGAACGGCGAGCATTGCGTTTATTAGCTCTTCATCTCCTTGTGGCGCGATTTGAATGAAGTTCTCGCTAAGTATCTTAGCGGTGGGAGACTTTCTAACATCTATAAGAAAAGCAGTCCTGTCCTCCTCATGCCCCCTCTGAAGCTTCTCGCCTCGAGGAAAGTACGAAAAGCGTGACATGTGCCTGGGGTGGCTGCTCGATGGATCTGAGCCCCAGAATATCAGGGTGTCGCCATAGTTTCTCACCTCATCGAGGGTGCAGCTCGGGAGCTCTCCTCTGAGCAGCATTTCCATGATCTCGCCCTGGCAGATGGAAGATGTGTCATCGATGACCGCCTTGGTCTTCCTCGCGAGCTCGATACCCAGGCGCTGCGCCTCGAGTGTGGAGCAGGACCAGCCGAAGAGGAGCGGTCTCTTTGCGCCTCTTAACAGCTCCGCAGCTTTAGAGATGGCATCATCGACCCCAACCGCTCTGTCATCCACCTTCGCAACAGATCTCTCTGTGAGGATGGATCTATACCTGCCGAAGCCCTTCCTGCATAAATTCTTCGTCTTTACAATCCTTCCGCCGTCTATAGCGATCTCGATATCATCGCACAGAAGAGAGCAACCGGTGCATACGGCCATTCTGATCACCTACACGAATTCTATAGCCTTGCTCGGACAGGTCGCAGTGCATAAATTGCATAATATCCTGTTTGGACCGAAACGCCTGCACTCCTTAGGATTTAGGCACTTCACTACTCCATCCTCAACTATCAAAATGACCTTCTCGCTCTTCGGTCCGAGACCTATCGCAGATCCTTTCGGGTCATTGGCCACATTTACAGGGCAGGCCACCACGCAGTTTCCACAGCCGTAACACTTATCCTCGTGAATTATAAGGCCGGTCTCAGTCGCCTCTGCTATAGGCGCCATCACCTCTCTGAGCTTTTTCAGTTTCGCCTCATACTTCGGCTCAAGAAGCGGGGTGCAATCCTCTATCTTCTTCTCCTTGGCAAGAAGGGCAACAGCGAAAGCCATGCAAGTTGGCAGGCCACACTTCTTGCAATTCAATTTTGGTGTGAGTTGATATATCTCCATAGCATTGACCATAAACTTCACCTGCCCTGACTCTGCTCTTGCTCGCCATCTGTAATTAATTTATCCGAGCTCTTTCGGATGATTCAAAACTCGTGTTACGCCTAGAAGCAGCTGGTCAAAAATCGTGGCTATCTCATCAGCGGACCTGTCCGGATAAGCGCTGAGGCCAGTTTCGACCATTACGCTTCTCAATGTCAGAAACGCTTAATCCTTATTCGGACAGGTCCTCATCAGCGACCGTTAGTGTTATATTAAGATGCTTGTTAGTAACATCTGTGATTGGCCATGTCATGGACTAAGAGCAAGAAGTACACCGAGAAAGAGAGGATGAAGATAGAGAAGGGCTCAGGGTTCGAGAAGTTTTGGACATTGATCTGCAACTGGCTCTGGAGGGCGATCTCCTGGTGAACCACTTTTTTGAGATTGTCATGCCCAAAGGTCACAGCCTTCCATTATACCGTGATCTCCACTGCATGGAGAGATCTTTCTGCGCTTCGATCTCCGCAGACTTCGTCGATGCCTCTTGACATAGTCGAGAGCTGCTAAAGATTTTATCAATCCTAAGCTCCCCCATTTTTAGGCATATAACGCCGAAGCATAGCTATTAGCACTGTGCAATATACACTTTGCCATATGAAGAAGAAACGATATTATGTGCTTCATTGTTCTCTCTCCTTCGCCTAATGGTTGGGGAGCTTAGGATCAATGTAAGTCGCGATGAATTCGGGCGTCGAAATATAGGATGCTTAGAGGTACGCTAAGCACAAACCGGTGCCTGAGCTCTTTCTCGCACCTATATCAGGCGTATGGTCTCCAGGTTCATCGGAGCAGTCGTCGGGATCCGGTACTTCTTGTATATCGAGCTCGCGAGATCGAGACAGTTGCCCTCATCGCCGTGGTTCGTGATTATTCTGCTCGGTTTCGGATATATCCTTCTCACGTATTCCATGAGCTGATTCCTGTCGGAGTGGCCAGAGAACCCATCTACTGTGACGACCTCCATGTTCATCTTGACCGTCTGGGTTTTGCCCTCAACCGTAAGCGGTATCTCCTTCCATCCCTTCTGGATCCTTCGCCCAAGCGTGCCCTCGGCCTGATATCCCACTATCACGAGCATGTTCTTCTCGTCCGGCCCCAGACCTTTGAGGTATTCCATTATCGGACCGCCATTGAGCATGCCGCTGGTAGCTAAGATCACGGCGGGATCGCCATTTATGATCTCAGCCCTCTTCTTCGAGTTCTCGACCTGAACAAAACAATCCGCAAGGAACGGATTAACCCCCTTGTGGAATATCATATCGCGTAACTCGTTGTTGAGATATTCAGGATAGCTGGTGTGTATCGCAGTGGCCTCGTAGATCATCCCATCTAGATATACTGGAAACTCCTCGATGAGCCCCTTTCTTATCGCCTCCTCAAGAACTACCATAACCTCCTGACTTCTGCCCACAGCAAATGCGGGAATCACAACCTTTCCGCCTCTCTTTATAGTATCCCTGACAACCTTGAGCAGATGATTCTCAGCATCTTTCCTCGAGGGCTGAATGCTGTTAGATCCACCGTATGTGGCCTCTATCACAAGCGTCTCCAGTCTCGGGAAGCTGTTTACTGCAGGGTCGAATAGACGGGTCCTTTCGTACTTGAAGTCTCCCGTGAAGGCGATATTGTAAAGACCGTCACCGATGTGGAAATGTGCTATTGCAGAACCCAGGATGTGCCCCGCATTATGCATTGTTAGTTTGGTGTCGGGGGCTATATCGGTAACATCACCATAGTTCAAGGTAATAGTATGTTTGAGGGCCTCCCGTATCATAGCCGATTCATAAGGAACTCTCTTCCCTTCACGCCCAGCGACCTCGAGATAGTCGAGCTGGAGCAGAACGTAGAGGTCCCTTGTCGGCGGCGTGCAGTAGATAGGCCCGTCGTAGCCATACTTGTAGAGCATCGGGATGAGACCTGAGTGGTCCAGGTGCGCATGTGTTAACACAACCGCATCTATCTGGCTCAACGGGTATGCCTCTGGAACATAGAGGTAGGGCGTGGCGCTGTCATCCGAGCCCACGTTTATCCCGCAATCGATCATTATCTTTGACTCGGGTGTGGAGAGGATCATGCAGCTCCTACCAACCTCTCTGCATCCGCCAAGCGTCGTTATCCTGATCCACTGATCCTTAGACGCGATATCTCTGTGTATCTTTTTGCCGATGGATTTCAGTATGCTCTTTCGTTCTGTCTGAACGGATCTGAGGTAATCCTTTATGTTTGCTATAGTCGATGAACGTACAGGCGGTGTTCTCACTACCTTCGGTGTCCAGCCGATGAGTTTTGTGATCTCGCGCAATGTCGCACCATGTCTGCCAATGACTAAACCGGGCTTCTCCGCTTCTATTACAACCTCCCCTGTCTCGCCATCGAAGTAGTAGTTAGTTAAAACAGCCTCCGCAGGTACTACCTCCTGTATCTTCTTTATGGCCTCCTCAGGGTCCATCAGCACCTTCAGATCCGGCCTGACCACCACCCTCTTACGGAGATCCTTGGCAAGCGATCTTATTATCTCTCCATCATCAGCAAGCCGTCTGGGGTCATCTGTGTATATGACAAGCTCAGGCCCCTCAAACTCAAGACCTGTGACGTTTATATCTGCAGGCAGCCTGCTCTGAATCTTGCGCCTGAGCTCTAATAGAACTTCCTCAACCGACAAAAGAACACACCCAAAAATAGTTCAGAGAGATCTCACGATCTCCTCCACCTGCGAACTTGGAACTTCTTCGTATCGATCTTTTGTTATCTTCACGAGAGCTATGCCGTTGCCCGAGGCCGAGTCGCGCTTCATAGCAGTATGAACAGCCCGGACGCACAAGATCGATCCTTCCTGTGTGCTCATACCAGGCTTGTATAGGGCCTCTAGAACACCATATGCTATGGGAGAGCCAGAACCAGTGGAGACCATATCGTGCTCCTCTATCTGCCCGCCAAGAGCATCAAGGGAGAATATCCTCGGCCCTGTCTTATCAACGCCACCGACCACGAGCTGCACTAAGAACGGAAAGTATCGGCGCGCAGCGAGGATGTTAGAGAGGAGGGAAGTTATGGCCTTAATGGTCAAGGGCTCACCCCTCTGCATCCTGTAGAGCCTCGCCTCAGCCTGTATCATCCTGACGAGAGACTGCGCATCACCAACAACCCCTGCGGTGGTAAGCCCTACGAGGTCGTCGATCTGGTAGATCTTCTTAGCTGTCCTGCTTGCTATGAAGCTGCCGATAGTAGCACGGCTCTCTGATGCGAGAACCACACCACCATCACAGACTACGCCAACCGTTGTTGTACCTTTGAACGCCTCGACCATCTAGATACCTCGTACTAAAACTAGAAAATGACAAATTCCCTTCTCTGCTACTCTATATATAGCTTTCTCATAGCCGTCCGGACATGTCCGGATAAGGATTAAGTATTTCTGACATGCAGAAGCGGTAGGTGGCGTACTCAGATTACTGAATAGCGCTAACC
>CAZMZV010000018.1:0-14507 GCA_964570975.1 uncultured Methanotrichaceae archaeon
CTAACACGACGATTAAGGTTTTATCCGAAGGATGTGTTAGGGCCAAGAGGAGGACCAGACATTAACGCAAGAAATGCTGTCGCAATCAACTTCGCTGCATATCCTCAGGTGATGTCATGAGCGAGATAAGAGAGCTTGTTATAAATGAGGCGGAAGTTCGCGATTTCCTTTACGAAAGACTCAGGCTGGAGGGGAAGAGCGCGGAGGCGCTGGATAAGCTAAGCCTCCCGTTCCTCTTCGCCTCGGGAAGCGAGCTTCTCAGGACATACATACTGAACGCATCTGGCTTTACATCAACACTGCCTGAGAAGTACAAACTGCCGCAGCGTGGCTACATCTGGTACATGTTCTCTCAAGCTGTCAGGGAGATCCAGGTCAGTCCAACTCAGATAGTCATAAAGTATGAGCTGCAGGATAGCTACAGGCTCCCATTCAAGCAGTTCTACCTCTAGCGGAGCCTGCCTTTGAGATCGCCGGCGAGGGCGAGCCTTCCCAGTCGCATCTCAGCCTCTCTGCTTAGCGGCGCTGGCTCTTTAAGTTCCAAGGGTGTTCCGGGGAGCGGCATGAATCTGTGGGCTCTAACTCTGCCACCAATCCTCACAATCCATTCGGCCAGCTCCACTGTTAGGAGCTGGTCCTCCTCGCTCTCTCCTGGCAGGCATAGAATCAGATCCACATTCGGTGTGATGCCATAATCGAGAGAGATCTCGCATGCTCTCTCTATCTCATGTACCCCATGGCCGCGATCGATCTCTTTCAGGATCCTATCGCTTCCCGACTGGCCGCCTATGCTGAGCGTGCGGTTCGTGCAGTATTCTGTTATGATCTCAAGAGCTTCCTCCGAGACGAAATCTGGTCTGACCTCAGATGGGAATGTACCGAAGTAGATGGGCCTTCCGAGCTTTGATAAGGTGGCTAGGAGCTCCTCGACCTTCTCGAGTCTTGGTTTGATGCCATCCGACCCGTACGCTAAAGCATTCGGAGTCGTGAACCTCAGATCGAGGTGGCTTCTTGCGTGTTTTAGTATAGAGGATATCGAACGATGGCGCATCCTGCTCCCGCAGAGCCTCGGAGTCTGGCAGTATGCGCATCTCCAGGGGCAGCCCCTGCTTATCTCTATCGGCGCAAGCAGGGGATACGTAAAAGAGGGATACCGGTCGAGATCGACGAACTCCCTGCGCTCGGTTATAACCGGCTTTCCCTCTCTGAGATACGCTATGCCTCTTACAGATTCAACATCCCGGCCTGTGCGAATGGCCTCGATGAGCTCGGGCAGAGTCTCCTCCCCCTCTCCGATCACGACGTAATCGAAATGCTCTAAGGTTTCAATCGGCCGTGCAGATGGATGCGGCCCTCCCGCGATGAATATCGCATCAATGCCAGAAGCACGTGCAGCATCAACCTCTCTGTACACCTCTTCAGCTTGTGGGGTCGCTATGCTGTACAGCATTATACCCGGCCTGGGCTCATCTGTAAGCCTCGCGCCATTCAAGAGTGGCAGAAGCGCTGCTATTGTGTATCTGTTCTTCTTATTCCACCTGAACCATATCTGCTGCTCGGACATCTTTCTCATGGGCATGCCGGATAATAGAGCGACTCGAGAAGGACAGGCTTTTGTATTGTTATATCACTTTACGACTCCATCTCACTAATGCATTCTATTCTAAAATGAGGATTTATAGCTACTACGCCACCCCTTCAAGACCGTGCTGCTAACCACCACTCCCTTCAAGAAAGAGGGGTACATTCTTGAACTCGTTCACGTCAACAATGCCTCTATCTGTTATCCTCAGCTCCGGTATCACCGGTAGGGCCATGAAGGATAATGTCATGAAGGGATCTTCGAGCTCGGATCCTAAATAATGGGCAGCTGAGATCACACGCTCTATATCCTCTATGATGGCCTCGACGCGTTTGTCTGAGATCAAACCCGCGACTGGCAGAGGCAATGAAGCCACAGGTATTCTCTCGTTCACAACGACCCATCCCCCGCCCATTGATACAAGGGCGTCCACCGCCGCAAACATATCCCCTTCACCAACACCCACGACGATTATGTTGTGCGAATCATGAGCGACCGAGCTCGCAATCGCGCCTTTCTTCAAACCGAAGCCTCTCACCAGCCCCAAACCCACATTTCCGGTTGCCTTATGCCTCTCAACAACCGCGATCTTCAGGACGTCGTTATCCACATCCGAGACTACCTCATCGCCTTCTGTTTTAACATCGATCAAAAGTCTCTCTGTGAGTATCTGGCCCGGTACGACGCCGATCACTCTTGCGACTCGCCCTGCAGCTGGTATTTTGAACACGTCTGTAGAGAGCTTGCTGACGTTCATGCTGCGCAGCGATCTATTCGATTCTGCATGACGATTATCAATTCTAACCACAAGACTACCGTCTCTGGCCACCTCTCTGCCCTCAAAGATGACCCTTCTTACATTATAATCGTGATCTAATACCACTATGTCAGCCCTGTAGCCGGGGGCCACAGCACCAGATCTCCTGAGACCGAAGTGGCGCGCTGGATTTATTGTTGCCATCTGTATAGCGGTGACTGGATCGATACCCTTCTCTACGATTCTTCTCACAATATGATCTATATGCCGATGCACTATATCTCTGGGGTTTAGGTCATCGGTGCAGAGCATGATATTTGATGAATTTGATTTATTGACAATAGATAAAAGCGCATCTAAGTTCTTCGCCGCGCTTCCCTCACGGATCATTATGCATATGCCAGAGCGAAGTTGCTCGATCGCCTCCTTCGCATTCGTGCACTCGTGATCGTCTTCTATCAATGCAGAGGCGTATGCATATAGATCCGGACCTGTAAGCCCCGGCGCATGGCCGTTGATGAGCTTCTTCTTTGCATGCGCTGCCTCAATCTTTGCGATTACCGTCTCATCCCTGTATATCACTCCAGGATAGTTCATCATCTCTCCCAGAGCAACGATACCCGGATGTTCTAGAAGTCTTGTTATCTCTTCCACTCCTAATTTCGAACCCGATGTCTCGAGTGGTGTTGCCGGCACACAAGATGGCGCTGTCAAAAATATCCTCATCGGAATCGGGCCAGGCTCGAGCATGTACTCGATTCCCCTCATGCCCAAAACATTGGCTATCTCGTGTGGATCCGCTATAACGGCGAGAGTCCCGCGCGGAACCACGGCTCTTGCATACTCAGCCGGTGTAACCATCGAGCTCTCGATGTGGGCGTGCGCGTCTATAAAACCCGGCGCTATCAGCAACCCCTCAGCGCATATAGTGTACTTAGCGCTTGAGCAATCGAATCCCGCAATATATCCCCTGTAAATGGATACATCAGCCCTGTGAACTTCGCCTGAGAAGACATTGATTATCTCTCCTCCCTCTAAGAGAAGATCCGCCTCCTTTTCACCCTTGGCAACTGCTATGAGTTCTCTAGTGTACATTTTCAGGATCCATCCTAGTATGTTGTATAGGAGCCCTCAATTAAAAGGTATGTAGCCGGATGAGAGCTTTAGAGAGACAAGTCTTATAGCTAGCGGTATCGGATCTGCTTATGCATCTTCGAAGAGGTCCCAACTGAGAGCCTATTCGGTGAAGCCGACCATGACCGGATTTACGGCAGATAGCTTTTGATATCTGTAGCTAATTCGTTTTTAGTCTGCCATCCCTCCGGCGGTTCTGTTCGAATAAGAGAAGGCAAGCTGGATCCAGAAAACTGGCTCCGGAAAAAGCGCTTAACTGCATGCGCAAGATCTCCCAGAGGGGACTGTTCGAAGAATAGATGAAGATGGGAGAGGTGCCTATCGCCGCTGGTCATCAGTATCAGATTACACTTGTTCGGACAAGTCTCCCATATGAGACCCCATCTTGGACGAAAGTTTGATATCCAGCCACGACCTTACCATGCATGGTGGTTCTGATGAAGTTCAAGGAGTGGACCCGACCTATCAGGAAGTTTGATGACATATACTACACAATAGAGCGTATAATCTATGGAAGAGGCAAGCTTAGCGGCTTTACATCCGAGGATATATACAACAACCTCCACGATAAGCGCTTCTTCAGAGATGCTGTGGATCTACACAACTATCTGCTTGCCAAAGGCAAGACATACAGGATAAGGCCGAAGGATGGCGGATGGGAGAGGATCTGGTAGCTAGGCATTTCGACCCTGCACAGCTCCCAGAATTTATCGTTCTCTCTGCCTATACCTCTCTGAGCAGAGATCTCGCGGCATTGGCCACCGCTTCCCTTGAGTTCATTCGCGGCCTCCAGCCGAGCTGCCTTATCGCCTCGGTCGAGAGGCACATGAACTTCACGTCTCCCTTCCAGCCCCGGCCGTCGATACCACCTGTGAATTTATACCGGACGCCGTTCAGATTCATGGCCTTCACGACGATATCTGCTATCTCCCTGACGTCTATTGTATCCTGAGATCCTATGTTGAATATGTTTACCTGTTCGTCTGCATGCTCAACACAGTATATCATAGCGTCCACGCAGTCTCTCACATCAAGATACGATTTCCTCTGAGCTCCGGAGCCAAGGATCTCAAGCTCCTCTGGGTTGGACCTGAGCTTCTTTATGAAGTCCACGATCACCCCGTGATTCCCGCGCTCTCCGACGATATTAGCAAACCGATATATCCAAGCCTGCATATCGAATGTATGACAGTACGAGGATATCATAGCCTCGCAGGCGAGCTTGGATGCCCCGTATAACGATATTGGCTTCAGCGGGCCGTAATCCTCAGGGGTCGGTATTATCTTCGCCTCGCCGTAGACCGTCGATGTCGACGTGAAAGCGATTCTCCTGACCCCAGCTTTTCTCATCGCCTCAAGCAGATTGTATGTTGTAAGGGCGTTCTGCTCGAGATGGATTTTGGTATCTGTCGCGCCGACTGCTACCGATGGGTTTGCTGCAAGGTGGAATACGATATCCTTGTCCCTCACAGCATCGTATACCTCGAGCTTATCGAGCAGATCTGCCTCTATGAGCCTGAAGCGAGGATTGGAGATGTGCCCCTCCAGGTACTCTCGCTTTCCGGTGCTTAAATTGTCTATCACAGTTACATCGTTCTCTTTTAACAACGCATCAACCAGATGGGATCCTATGAATCCAGCACCGCCGGTCACCAGCACCGACATACCTCTGAGCACGGGCATGATCGGATAGTGTGTCGGGCACATGATATATCTTTTGGAGCTACAGCTGTTATACTCAGATATCAGTGACTTCTGCGCGCGACCTTCGCCCTTGCCTTTATGCAAGGTCATCCTGCGCTCCATTCAACAGAGCATTGAGGCAAAGTTTTATCTGCAAAATGTGCTAACCTCTGGCGCATGTCAGTAGAATCTCCTGCGTGGGATCGCTTTCTACCATCTTGAGCATCTTCGCGGCCAAGAGGTAAGGATATTCGATACGACCCTGAGAGATGGAGAGCAGACTCCTGGGGTGTCTCTGACCCCCGAGGAGAAGCTCATAATCGCGAGGCAGCTCGACAAGCTCGGGGTCAACATCATAGAAGCCGGATTTCCGGTATCTTCGAAGGGCGAGTTCGAATCTGTGAAGGCGATAGCAAATGAGGGCCTCAGCGCTACCGTCTGTGGCCTTGCAAGGATAATAAAGAGCGATATCGATAAATGCCTCGATGCGAATGTCGGCATGGTTCACGTCTTTGTATCCACCTCGGACATTCAGATAGCGCATACGATAAAGAAGAGCAAAGAGGAGATCGTCGCAGACTCGATAAAGGCAGTGGAGTACGTGAAGGATCATGGTGTGAAGTGCTTGTTCTCAGCGATGGACGCCACCAGAACATCGTCCGCATTTCTCAGAGAGATCTTCAAGGCGGTAGAGGGGGCCGGTGCTGATGTGATAAACATACCGGATACCGTTGGCGTCATGGCGCCATCGGCTTTCTATCGCCTCGTAAAAGAGGTGTGCAGCTATACCAACATACTCGTAGATGTGCACTGCCACAACGACTTCGGGCTTGCTGTCGCCAACAGCCTTGCGGCCGTCGAAGCGGGCGCGAGGGAGGTCCAGGTAACAGTCAACGGCCTTGGAGAGAGGGCCGGAAATGCGAATCTAGCAGAGACTGTTATGAGCCTCCATTCGATATACGGGGTCAAGACATCGATAAGAACACAGTACCTCGTGGAGACCGCTAGGCTCGTAGAGAGGCTCACGGAGACTCGGATACCAATAAACGCGCCTATCGTTGGAGATAACGCATTCTCCCACGAGAGCGGCATACACAGCCACGGCGTCATAGAGAGGAGCGACACATTCGAGCCGGGCATAATGACGCCGGAGATGGTCGGCCACAGGCGCAGGATAGTCCTCGGCAAACATACCGGAAGGCATGCGGTGAAGAAGGTGCTCGAGGAATCCGGCTACCACCCCACAGAGGAGCAGCTCCAGGAGATCCTCCAGCGAATAAAGGAGCTCGGCGATAAGGGCAAGCAGATAACAGACGCTGATCTACAGACAATCGCAGAGGTCATCCTGGGCGAGGTCGCCAGAGGAGAGCAGGCGCTCGTTCTGAAAGAGGTCGCTGTAATGACTGGGAACACGATCACGCCCACAGCTACAGTCAGGGCTCTATTCAGAGGCGAGGAGAAGGTGCTGGCCAATATCGGAGTTGGACCTGTAGATGCAGCCGTCAAGGCCGTGAGGGAGATACTGGGCCAGGACAGCCTGATAAGGGTGAGGGACTTCAGGATAGAGGCAATCACCGGTGGCTCCGATGCTTTAGCAGAGGTTGTCATAGGGGTTGAGGACACGGAAGGGAGAAAGGTCTCGGCCAGGTCTGCAAGAGAGGACATAGTCATGGCATCCGTTGAAGCGCTCGTCAGCGCTATTAACCGCCTTCTACTCCTCCAAGAACGATCATCCAAGTGAATAGGGGATGTTCTTTTGGTAGATGTCATAGATACGCATTGCCATCTCGATTTCAAACACTTCGATAAAGATAGAGAAGATGTGATAAAGAGAGCCAGAGATGCTGGGGTTGTGGAGATGATCAACTCCGGCGTTGATCCCTCCACAAACAAAAAGACGTTGAGGCTGAGCGGCTCATACGATTTCATTCATGCCACCCTCGGCTTAAGCCCGAACTCGCTTGATAGAATGGGGCCAAAAGATGTGGATCTGGCTCTCAAAGAGATACGAGAGAAAGCGGATGATATCGTAGGGGTCGGCGAGGCCGGGCTTGATTATTACAGATGTAGCGATCTGGCTTTGAGGAATCGGCAGATAGATGTCTTCAGAAAGGTAATTGAGCTTGCGAGAGATCTCGACAAGCCGCTGGTGATTCATGCAAGGGATACCGAGGATCTGGCCTTCGATATGGTGAAAGATCTGAACAAGGTGGTCTTCCACTGCTACAGCGGCAGTCTTGATACGCTTAAGAAGATCGTCGAACGGGGATTCTATGTATCCATAGCGACGGTGGTATGCAAATCTGTAAAGCATCAGGCCCTGGCGAGGAGCGTTCCTATAGATCTTCTGCTCATAGAGACCGACAGCCCCTTTCTATCGCCCAGAAGGGGCAGGAATGAGCCCTCATTCATCCTCGACTCGCTCGAGCTGATAGCGCGCCTGAGGGGCACGAATCCAGAGGATCTGGCCAGAGCCACAGTCAGAAATGCCAGAAGGATCTACGGCATATAGATGATCTGAGCTCAAATACACCTCCTGCTATGGGCCATTAAGTATGTGCGTTTATCGGTTCGTTTGTATAATCGCCCCTCCGGCTAAAAAGAGTTCGAGATACGATCGAGATCAAAGAGACTGGGAGCGCCGTTCTCTGCAGAGCTGCCAAAGCAAATGGATCTCCAGCTGGCTTCTGCAACCAATACATATAAATCATCCTCTAGACCTCGATTTCTTGTCCGCGGAAGGTCATTGTCTGTGGACCTCTCCGAATGGGCATAAAATTCAGGAGATCAATAGCTTCAGGGCTTGTCTAACTGATACCGAGATCGCATCTGGACATCTCCCGGCTGGGCCTGTCCGGATAAGCGCGGAGGCCAGAGATTCGGACCTTTACCGCTTCTGCATGTCAGAAACACTTAATCCTTATTCGGACACGTCATTCCGGATAACAGAAAATTATAAGAATCGAACTTGCGAACTTAATAAAGATAAGGGTTCTGATATAGAGGATTAACGATCATGGCTATACACTTCGAGCATATCTTGAAGTACCTGGGATCGAAGAAGGAGAAGGGGAGAAAGAAGATAGGTCTCCTTGTAGATGGTCCTAACATGCTTCGCAAGGAGTTCCAGATGGACCTAGAGGAGATAAGGAACATACTCAGGGATTACGGCGATATAAAGGTGGGCAAGGTCTTTCTCAATCAATACGCATCTGAGAAGCTTGTCGAGGCCGTTGAGAACCAGGGCTTTGAGCCTGTGATATGCACCAGCGATGTCGATGTGAGAATGGCCGTGGAAGGCGTCGACATGATATACAATCCAGTCATAGATACAATAGCGCTTGTCACAAGGGATGCCGATCTCAAGCCTGTGCTCATGAAGGCCATGGAGCACGGTAAGGAGACGATCATCTTCGGCGCGGAGCCTGGTTTTTCGGTAGCGCTAAAGAACTCCGCAGATTATGTCATCGTGCTAAGAAACGGAGAGTACGTAACAGAGTCCTAGCCCGGGGAGTGATCTGTATCAAAATAAATGCCATCAAGGATTTAGTGCCAGTCTGCATGGTCTCGGATCGCGTCTGGGATGATATCAAGCCAAAAGGGTACAGCATTCCAGCATCTCTCGCTATCATCGCTTTATGCATCTTTGTATCCATCATAATGGCTGCCAATCCATGGGCTGTGAGGGGATACCTAGCCTTGAATCCAGCACTTGTCGAATCCAGACCATGGACTCTGGTCACCCACATATTCGTTCACGCTGACATAGGACATCTCTTCTGGAATATGCTGGCCCTATTCTTCTTCGGAACAGAGCTCGAGCGAAGGGTCGGAGAGAGGAATTTTCTGATTATATTTCTCGTATCTGGCATATTCGGCGGCATTGTAGAGATGCTTGTGGCCACAGGCTACATGATGGGCGCCAGTGGAGGGGTCATGGGCGTCATGGGCGCGCTGGCAATGATCGCGCCTGAGATAAAGGTGATAATATTTCCATTACCGATTCCTCTGGGAATCACCCTGGCTATAGCGCTTCTGGCCTTTCTGGATCTGTACTATCAGATAAGCCTGAGAGGGGCTGATGGCATAGGGCATATGGCACATCTAGCAGGCCTTTTCGTCGGCATCTTCTTCGGACAGAGCTTTGGCAGGAGGAGAAGGTATTACTGATCTTGACATGTGAGAGGTTATGGTCTTTCAGGCAAACAGAACCACAAGCGTGAACAAGCCTGGGATAAGGGCTCTGGGGATAGCAGAGAGCTTTGTGCGCTCAGAGCCTGTATCAAGGCTAGCCGGAATCGTGATGCGTGGCGATCTGCGAATTGATGGAATCGCGCTGGCCTGCATAACAGTAGGAGGGAAAGATGCGACCGATGGTATCTTCTCCATATACAAAAAGCTCAGAAGGGACGATATCAATCTCATCATGCTCAATGGAAATGTCGTGAGCTGGTTCAATATCATCGATTCTCAAAGGATACACTCAGAGCTCGGCCTGCCCGTGATAAGTATCACCTATGAGGAGTCAGAGGGGCTCGAGTATTACATCGAGAGGTACTTCCCGGGCGATGAGGAGCGACTGGAGAGGTACAGAGCTCTTGGCGAGCGCGTCCCAATGCGCCTGAATACAGGCTATGACATATTCGTAAGAACGCATGGCATCTCCCTCAAAGAGACAAGGGTTGTGCTCAACAGATTCACCCTCGAGGGGAGGATACCGGAGCCTCTCAGAGTTGCAAGGCTCCTCGCCAGAGCTGCCATGAGGTCTGGGCGCGAGTCAGGAGAGTAAGCCCCCTTCTGTTTCGGCGGCATTCAGCTTAGCGCCATACCCGGGCAAGGGGCTGGACACCCCCAGAGCTGCCCTATTTTGGCTTGCACCCACAGGGTTTCGCCGTTTCATCTGCATTCCGTGAGACCTCAGCCTTTCGGCATCATCGCATTATCACGGCGCAGTCTCGTTTCTGTGCCAGAGCCGGAGCTCTCGCCCCGCACCATCACGGTGCCTGTGCGTCCAGAGGTGGGGGGACTTTCCACACCGGCCGTATTCGGCCAGCGGCAGCCGCCCTTCCTCTCTCGCGCCCGAATTGATATTCACATCTCATGCGCTCTGAAGAACATGGCTTCTACGGAGAAGCCGACGGATTTGCAGCCACAATCCGGCCAGAGGATTATCGTGGTTGATGACATTTATAGCTTTGCTTAAGCGAGGAGGACCTGTCCGAATAAGGATTAAGTGTTTCTGACATGCTGCTGTGTTGAATAATGTTCCGAAATCCAATAGTCGAGGATCATTTCACACATATCTGAGATTTGATAAGAATCGATGTCTATCGACTATATTGACTCGAATTATTCAACACAGCATGACATGCAGAAGAAGAGAATATAAAAATCTCTGGCCTCAGCACTTATTCGGAGAGGTCCAGGCTAGGATTCATATAAACCTCATTTTTAAGGTGTTCGCGTGTTGCAGCATACTTGTATTAACAACATATTATATCAAAAAGTTGGGTTTTAGGAATCCTCAAAAGGTAAGTTTCCAGGAGCCCTCGCACCTGTTTCTATAAAAACGAAATATGCGATTCAAACAAAATGCCAAAAAACAGTTTGAGAAATGAGTTTTAGCGCCTTTTCGGCGCATCGATCTCATCTCACTCTTGCAGGTCTATGTTTCTGATAGCATTCCTTGCAGTATACCGGCCGGGAACCATCTGGTTTGAATGGAACCTGTGTCTGCTTACCACAATCTGAACATACTACATCGTACATTTCTCTTGGGCCGTGGCTAAAGCCGCCCCTATTACCAAATCTCATGCTATTTCACTCTTATATCGACCCTAGAAGGGTCGCTTTGGCCACAAAAACATCTCAACAAAACCGTCTTTGAATCGATGTAATGCAGCATCACCTCAATCGTAGATGTGCTATATATAGTTATCTGTCCCAATGAGGGACCTGTCCGAATAGGGACTAAGTGTTTCTGACATGCAGAAGCTGTAAAGGTCGAAATTTCTGGCCTCAGCGCTTATCCGGACAGGTCACCAACGAGGGAGCTGTCTGAATAAGCATATAGCACCTCTGATTAACAATAGCCACTAGGAGTCTCTACGAGATCGATCTCTTTATCCGGACGCGTCCGCAGGGCCCGGCGGCGCCGACAAAATAAAGATATACATTCTCATGTATTGCTGATCGGATGAACACAGCAGAGGCGTTGGTTCTAGGAATTCTTCAGGGCGTGACGGAGTGGCTTCCAATAAGCAGCGAGGGCCAGACGATGCTGGCCATGATCGCATGGCTCGGAATATCGCCATCTAATGCGCTCTCATATTCGATATTCCTACATCTCGGAACGATGGCTGCGGTGCTCTTGAGATTCAGGCGCGAGTTTCTGGGCATGATCGAAGTAGACTCAAAGCTCAGAAGGGTCGTGCTCGTCTCAACCCTATGCACCTGCTTTACGGGCGTGCCGCTCTACCTTCTCTTCAAGGAGAGCTTCACCTCCGGCAGAGAGGCGATGATATCGATAGGAGCTCTTCTCATAGCCACAGGACTCATCCTCCGGATCAAGGGCTCCGCGATCCGTGAGATTAGCGATATGACCCTCCTGGATATGGCTATTCTGGGACTGGCCCAGGGCTTCTCGATACTCCCCGGCGTATCGAGATCCGGAACGACTCTGACGGTGCTGCTGGCAAGAGGCGTGAAACAGGATGATGCTCTGCTTATATCATTCGTGATAAGCGTGCCCGCGGTCCTCGGCGCTATAGCACTCGATGGATCATTGCCAGCGGTCACAATAGCAGAAGCTGTAATGCTCGTATCATCCTTCATAGCGGGATACATAACAATGGATGCGCTCATAAGATTCGCAAAAACCATCAGCTTCTCCAGATTCTGCCTCGCGCTTGGAAGCCTCACGCTGCTATTCTCAATACTCATGTGACTTTCCCTCCGGCCTGAGAGGAGGGTTTCATCCTCTCGCCCCCAGAGATAGGCGTTCTGAGCCACTCTCCAAAATCAGACAAGCCAAAAGATATTAACTTCATCAGCTAATCTTATAATATGGAAAGTTCTTTACAGCTCGGCAAGATCATGGGCATACCGATCAGGCTTCATGTAACATTTCTATTGATAATCCCCTGGGTTGCGTACCTCTTCGGAAGCGTCAGCGCCAATGTTTTCGGCAAGCTATACGGATTCGGCGCTGTCGAGCCACCGTTAATAAGATGGATATATTCATTCGTCTTTGCGGTTCTTCTCTTCGTCTGTGTGGGGCTTCACGAGCTGGGCCACTCGTTTGTAGCTAAAAGATACGGCATAGTGATAAGAAGCATCACACTTTACTTCTTCGGCGGCGTGGCCTCGATGGAGGAGATACCCCGAAATCCAACCATGGAGCTCAGAATGGCGATCGCCGGGCCAGCGGTGAGCGGAGCTCTGGGCTTGCTCTCAATACTTCTCTACCAGCAGTTCGCATCGATCCTAGGCGAGAGCCACCCCTTCCCGATACTGCTCTGGACGCTCGGAATAATGAACATAATACTGATGATATTCAATCTGATCCCCGCATTCCCGATGGACGGCGGTCGCGTGCTCAGGGCCTGGTTCTCTACGAGGATGCCTTATGTCATAGCAACAAAAAACGCAGCAGCTATCGGAAAGATATTCGCCGTATTTCTGATATTCCTCGGGCTCTTTACCCTGAACTTTCTAACCCTGATAATCGGCATATTCCTATACATAGCAGCCTCTGAGGAAGACAGAAGCACCACGATAACTGACAGCTTGAGTGGTATAAAAGTAAGGCATATAATGTCGAAGGATGTCAGAGTCGTTCCGCCTGAGATGAGTCTGTCAGAGCTTATGCGCCTGATGTTCTACGAGAAACATAGAGGATATCCTGTGATGGCCGATGGAGATCTCGTGGGAATCGTGACGATCACCGACCTCCAGCGTGTCCCTGAGCCACAGCGGGATACAACCCGCGTGGCGGATGTCATGAGCAGAAATATATATGTGATAGGGCCGGAAGAGGAGGCCACATCAGCCATAAAGATCATGAGCGAGAAGAAGATAAGAAGGCTGCCGGTCGTCGAAGATGGAAGGCTCATAGGCATAATATCGAGAGAGGATCTCCTCAGGGCCATAGAGCTCTGCTCGGATGTGAGGCTGTAGAGGAATGGTAGATAGCGTGGTAACAGATTCCAATCCGGATGTCGAAAGGATAGAGATAGTCGGCACGGCACATGTCTCTGAGAAGAGCGTGGCTGAGGTGAGAGATGCGATCAAAGAGCACAGACCCGATATCGTGGCGGTGGAGCTCTGCCAGAGGCGTTATCTGGCTCTGACAGGCCAGGATACTGAGGATGATATAAAAATAAGCGAGCTGCTTAGCGGCGGCAAGATCTATCTCGTTCTGGTGCAGTGGCTCCTCGCATATATCCAGAAGCAGATCGGCTCCGAGATGGGCGTCAGGCCAGGTGCGGAGATGCTCGCCGCCATAGAGAGCGCGAGAGAGATCGGCGCCAGAATTGCTCTCGTTGATAGGGATATCAGCATAACAATCCAGAGGTTCTGGTCGGCGATGAGCCTCTGGGAGAAGATGAAGATGCTCTGGAGCATCTCGCTCGCTGCCCTGGGCTTCGGCAAGGATGATATCGATATCGATAAGATGACCGACTCGGATGTGGTATCACAGCTCATGGACGAGTTCAGGAAGATCGCACCGTCAGCTGCTCGAGCGCTTGTGGATGAGAGAGATGCGTATATAGCTAAAAATCTCTACGAGCTCTCGAGGTACGGAAGGGTTCTCGCGGTTGTCGGCGCGGGACATCGAGATGGTATAATGCGCTATCTCTCAAACCCCTCCTCGATACCGGACACAGAGATGTTTACCGTAACCACGGAGAAGCGGTTCGGCCTGGGCAAGGCATTTAGCATCGCTGTGACACTTATTATAATCGCCACATTTGCTTACATACTCCTCTTCGGCCATTCGAGAAGCTCGCTGCTTCTCGCATTCGGGATATGGTTTCTCATAACAGGCGGCCTTTCAGCGCTCGGTGTTGTGGCTGCAAGAGGCCATCCGCTCTCGATAATCACCGCATTCCTGATAGCTTGGATGACGACGTTGAATCCGCTGGTCGCAGCAGGCTGGTTTGCCGGCATGGTCGAGGCGTGGAAGAGGAAGCCCACGATAGGGGATGTAAAAGGTCTCGCAAATGTTGAGAGCATGAAGGATATGATGGACAACCGCTTCTTCAGGGTGGTGCTTGTAGCCGCCCTGGCGAACCTCGGCGCCACATTGGGCACGTTTCTCGGCATATACATAATATGGCAGAGGATGGG
>CAZMZV010000018.1:14607-23085 GCA_964570975.1 uncultured Methanotrichaceae archaeon
CCGCCGACTATAGCTTCATCTATGAGTATATGAGGAGCACCATCACCCACGGGTACGACCTGTCCAGATTTTCCGCATCCTCCGCTGTTAAACTTCAGATCATTTGCAAGGGCCTTCACGCCCCTCAGTATTCTCAGGGTCTGGCCCGAGAGCGAGACATCTCTTATGAGATCCGCAATCTCTCCATTCTTCACAAGATAACCCCTTCTGGCATTGAACTGGAAGATCCCCTCTGCGGTATTCACCTGCCCCCCACGGCTGCCTATCAGATAGACACCGTCCTTCATCTCCTCGAGCAGCTCTTCGAAACTCCAGTCTCCAGCTGCCAAGTATGTATTGGACATCCTCACCACCGGGCGGTTATATCCCTGCGCTCTAGCATTGCGTGGCACGCCGCCCAATCTTCCAGCGGTCTCTCTCGAATGGAGGTACGATTTCAGCACGCCCTTATCGACCACAACAGTCTCTTTTGCTGCCGAGCCCTCATCATCGAATGGATAGTGGCCGTAATGCAACAGCGACGGATCATCCTTGACGGTAACGAGCTCGGAGCCTATCTGCTCTCCTATCTTCCCCTGAAGTATCGATCCGCCCTCTAAAACGATGTCGCCTTCAGCTGCATGCCCTACTGCCTCGTGTATGAAAACGCCACCGAGCTCCTGGTCCAATATTACAGGAAACCTTCCACCCTTCGCCACCTTTGCATCGAGCAGCTCTAAAGCCAGCTTTGCCGTCTTGTGTGCAAGCTCGAATGGATCCTCTCGATCGAATATCTCAAGTCCGCATACACCGGCTCGTATCTCGCTGCTAGATTGAAGAAGACCGGCTCTTGCAGCAACAGCACTTATGCCGAAACCGGCTCGTGTTACGAGGCTCTCCAGCGATGCCCCTTCCGAGCTCGTGTATTTCGTCTCGGTCTGGCTCTCAAAATAGAACACGCGTGTGCTGGATATCCCTGGGATTCTCGCCGCAGCTTCGATCTCTTTAACAAGATCGACCTTCTCCTCCAGGGAGAGCGAGGAGGGGTCTCTCCTGACCGGGACTTCACAGCTCACCCCCCTCTCGCTCTCAGCCAGTTTTAGGACCTCACGACCATCGAGGTTTCTTGCTATCCTTCTGGCTCTTTCTATGTTTTTCTCTATGCTATCGATGCTGTCGCTCTTGACAAAACCCCACGAGCCGTTTATCAGTGCCCTGACCGCCGCGCCCTGAAATACGTTCTCGGATATCTCCTCGACCTTAGCGTTATCTATTACTATGCTGGTCCGCCTGCCCCTGACGACTCTCGTATCGAAGAACTCCATGCGATGCCCTCTAGATGATGCTCATTGCCGGAGTCGGAATGCCATCTGGCAGAGCTATGCCGATCTTCTTCTCTGTTGCGAAGCGCTTGAGTTTCTCGAGCAGCTTCGACCTCTGACCAGCGAGACTGTACTCGAAGACCTCACCGATATTGGATACAGGTATTATCTCGATCTTTTCCTTTATGGATTCGTCTATCAAGACATCGCCCAGATTGGATTTGGGTATCAGAACGGTCTTTATGCCAGCCTGTGCTGCAGCCTCAATCTTTTGAGTGACACCACCGACAGGAAGCACATCGCCTCTTACCGAGAGCGAGCCTGTCATAGCGACGCTCTGCTTGACCGGTATGCCTTCGAGCGCGGAGACAACTGCAGTGGCTATCGATATTGAGGCGCTATCGCCCTCAACGCCCTCATAGGTTCCAATGAACTGTATGTGCACGTCCTTCGTCGTGATATCCTCGCCCTGGAGCTTCTTGATCAAGGCGGAGACGTTTGTAACGGCCTCCTTCGCGATCTCCTGGAGCCGGCCGGTGGCGATGACGCGCCCCTCCTCCTTGGATTGAGCCGGAGTGACCTCTGCCATTATCGGCAGAACTATGCCTGAGTCGCCGATGACAGCGAGCCCGTTCACCCTTCCGACCTCATCACCGAAGCACTTGTACATGCTGTACTCCTTTCTCCTCTCCAGGTATCTGTCGGCCATTTGTTGCTCTAACGATCTCGCCATCCTTTTGGCCTCTATGACGTGTCTAGCCTCGGTAAGGTTTGCGCCCTCGGACCTGGCGATATCGCCTGCGACCCGTATCAAGCCGCCGAGATCTCTCAGCATCAATGTCAGATGGCCCTTCCTTCCGGCCCGCCTCTTGGCCTCGCGAATTATCTCGGCCACCGCATCCCTGGTGAAGTGGGGGATCTTTCCATCCCTTACGACCTCTTGAGCCACAAAGCGGATCAGTTTGTCCCTGTTCTCAACGGTATCCTCCATGGTATCTCGCATGTAGACCTCATATCCATAGCCCTTGATGCGAGACCTCAAGGCAGGATGCATTCCCTGCACCGCATCCAGATTTCCTGCGACGATCATTATAAAGCTGCATGGCACAGGCTCTGTTCTGACCAGAGCTCCGGAGGACCTCTCGCTCTGACCCGTTATCGGATATTCGCCCTCCTGAAGCGCTGTCAAGAGGCTCTGCTGTGACTCCAGCCTGAGCGTATTGATCTCATCTATGAAGAGAACACCCTTATGCGCTTTGTGTATCGCTCCGCACTCGACCCTCTCGTGGCTCGGTGTCTCAAGACCTCCAGACTGGAATGGATCATGCCTCACATCTCCTAGCAGGGCGCCGGCATGAGCGCCTGTTGCATCCACGAAAGGAGCTGTCTTCTTGTTGCTGTTATCGACCAGTAGTTTGGGTATGAAGGCATCTTCTTTTGGTATCAGATATCTCATGGAGAGGAATATCAGTGCCGCTGCGATTATGCCAAAGAGGAGCTGGCCTGTGTAGTACGCGTACACTATCAGGCCCATGACGATGAGCATGAAGAACATGTTTCTGGTCTGGACCTTCTTCCTCGCCTCCATCTTGTGCGTTTCCACGATCTGTCTGCCTCTGCCTGCTGGCACAACCCTGATGCGTGGATTGTTGTTGTCCTCTGGGTTGGGATAGACTAGAATATCCTGGAGCTCCTCCACGGGAAGAAGCTCGCTCATCGCCTTTCCAAGCATCGATTTTCCGGTTCCAGGTGAGCCTATGAGCATCACATGCCGCCGCTGGTGCGCGGCCTTCTTGATCACCTCCACGGCCTCCTCTTGGCCTATGACCTGATCTATCAGGCTTTCTGGAACCGTGATGCTGCTTGTATCCTCGAACTGAATGCTTCCCAGCAGCTCATTCGATTCTTCCATACTCAATTTCTGCCCTCTCAAACTAATCGTCATCTTTCTGACCTAAATATCTGATGCTTGCTCATCGAACCCGCTCCGAAAACTCGCTCCGAATAAGCTGATGACGGCTGGCGACAAGCCTTGAGGCGTCTGCTTATCATACTCGCTTCTCGGATATTTTTATTAATCATACTCGACAAATCCGCCACAAATCAGCTCTTGCCAAACATCTCCATTATCTTGAGGTACTCCTTTAGAGTCTCTTGGGGCATGTGCGGCTTGACGTTCTCATATGCCCTATGGAAGTGCTCAGCCCTCACCACTACACGATCCAAGATCAGAGACTCTCTCTTCATACCCGGCTTGATTATCTCACGCAGAGCGAGCATACCTGCCTCTCTGCAGATCATCTCTATATCTGCTCCAGTATAGCCCTCTGTTCTGGACGCTAGCTCTTCTATATCCACATCTCCAGCTATCGGCATCTTTCGCATATATATCTCGAAGATTTTCTTCCTCGCACTTAAATCCGGCATCGGTATATAGATCATCCTGTCGAATCTGCCTGGTCTGAGAAGCGATGGATCTATGAGATCGGGCCTGTTTGTAGCCGCCATAACGACGACGTCCTTGAGCTCGACGAGGCCGTCAAGCTCTGTGAGCAGCTGGCTCACAACCCTCTCCGTTACGTTCGAGTCCCTGCCGGAGTCCCTTGCTGGCACTATGGAATCTATCTCATCGAAGAATATCAAAGCTGGAGCCGCCTGCTTTGCCTTTCTGAATACCTCCCGCACCGCTCGCTCCGACTCGCCAACCCACTTGCTCATGATCTCTGGGCCCTTTATGCTTATGAAGTTCAGCCTCGATTCTGTTGCGACAGCCCTTGCTATCATAGTCTTTCCCGTCCCGGGCGGCCCGTATAGCAGAACCCCCTTCGGAGGCCGGATTCCAATGGCCTCGAAGGCTTCAGGATACATTATCGGCCACTCAACAGCCTCCCTCAACTCCTGCTTCGCATCTTCCAGGCCGCCTATATCGCTCCAGTGTACCTCGGGGATCTCAACAAGAACCTCACGCATTGCGCTCGGCTCGATCTTCTTCATGGCGGCCAGGAAGTCCTCTCTGCTAACCTTGAGCATCTCTAGTATCTCAGCTGGGATCTCCTCCTCGACATCGAGGTCTGGGAGCATTCTGCTTATAGTATGCATCGCGGCCTCTTTGCAGAGAGACGCGAGATCTGCACCCACAAAGCCGTGCGTCATCTCGGCGATATCATTGAGGTCCAGAGACTCCTCGAGCGGCATTCCTCTTGTATGTACATAGAGGATCTCCAGCCTTCCGCTTTTATTGGGGATGCCGATCTCGACCTCTCTATCAAACCTGCCACCCCTGCGTAGAGCCGGATCCAGCGCATTCGGCCGGTTTGTGGCCGCTATGACTATAACCTCTCCTCGTGATGTGAGGCCGTCCATGAGCGATAGCAGCTGCGCTACTATTCTTCTCTCCAGATCTCCTAGAACCTCCTCCCTCTTCGGGGCGATCGAGTCTACCTCATCTATGAATATTATAGATGGGGCGCTCTTCTGTGCATCCTCGAAGATCTGCCTGAGCCGCTGCTCGCTCTCTCCATAAAACCTGGACATTATCTCAGGGCCGGATATCGCTATGAATGTCGCATCCGTCTCGCTTGCCACAGCCCTTGCGATCAGCGTCTTGCCCGTGCCAGGTGGTCCGTGAAGCAATACCCCCTTTGGGGGTGTGATTCCTAGCTTCTGGAAGATCTCCGGATGCCTGAGAGGAAGCTCGACCATCTCTCGTATCGCCCTTATCTCCCTCCCGAGTCCTCCTATATCCTCGTAGGTGACGTCTCTGAACTGGAAGCCCTCTATCTGCTCGCTTGTTATGTTTATGACCGTATCTCTGGTTATCACGACCGGCCCGCTTGGAGTCGTGCTCACGACCACCATCACAAGCGAGTTTGTGATCATGTCTATTCGTATCTGCTCGCCTTTTATCACCGGCCTGCCTTCTAGAACCCTGAGAAGGTACTGCGGCCCGCCGATCAATCTCACGCTTCTCGTCGGAGACAGCAGGACCCTTCTGGCAGGCTTGACCTCGGTGCGTCTTACAATAACTTTGTCATCTATGCCCACACCCAGATTGGATCTGAGATTTCCGTCGATCCTGATTATATCGGGGGCATCTCCCGGATTTCCGGGCCAGGCGACTGCGCATACTTTATTTCTGCCCTGTATCTCCACCACTTCGCCGTTCTTCAGCCCCAGACTCTTGATCATATCCAGGCTGATTCTCGCTATGCTCTTTCCAGCATCCCTGTGATATGCCTCCGCTACTCTGAGCGCGATCTCCTCATTCATAAGATCTCCTTTTCGAGTTCAAATACTCCAAACACCATTTTCTGAGTGCACCAATCCTCTGGATTTAAGTCCATCGAGGGACTCCCTCACAACAGCAGTTGGAATCTTGAGCCGTTCGGCCAATGAAACTTCTGTCGAGCTTCCTGAGAGCAATGTGTATAGCAGCTCAGCCTCTATCTCGTCATTCGTGCATTGCTCTATAGCGTTCACCGCCTTCTGGCGCAACTCCAGCTCTCTTGTTGCGATCTCCTCTAGAGATCTTCTCAGCTTCTCCCTCTCAGCCGCCAAAGCGGATAGCTCTTCATGTATCGCTCTTAGATCGTGACAATCAGAGTCTTTATTTACAGATGGCCCCGAGAGGGCATATACCCTAACCCCGTAGGAGTGTGAGGCCAGAGCAACCTCCAGAAAGACATTCCTTGCGATCCTGAAGTACTTACGCCTTCTCTCGTCCGTGTAACACTCTATCAGGCCAGCTGCCTCAAGTATCTCCAGGTGATCTATAACGGCCTTCGGTCCGACATCGAGCCTCTTCGCTATCTCATTGAAGTAAAACGGCCGGAATGAAAGAAGCTGAAGTATGCGCCTCCTGTTTTCATTCCCCAGGACGTCAAGCAGCTCGACCGGATCCAAAAACACACCTCGCCGCTAAATCATAACTGATGGTTAGTAACAAAAAGTTAGATATAAGCGTTTTGGTTGCTTTGAGGGAGCTGTCCGAATAAGGATTAAGTGTTTCTGACATGCAGAAGAGGAGAATGTCAAAATTTCTGGCCTCTGCGCTTATACGCCGGACAGGTCCGCTTTGAGGTACGTGTCCGGATAAGATCTCCGTGTCAGATAAGACAGGCCTCATGTTATTTGGTTATCTGAGCTACTTTGTGCTTATTCGGACAGCTCCGCTTTGAGATCGCTTCGGATAATATCTCAGTGCCGGATAGACGAGCCTGGTAGCTGTTGTTTAAAGAAAAACGCTCATGCCCAAATGTCACTGGTTCATGGTTCAGAGGCATTTTCGTACCAAACAAGCCGAAAACGATTTATATCGACATGCAAAAGCCGGTGTTTGATAATATCTGTAAAACCGGGGGTTTGATATTGAAATCATATAAAATCATGATCATTTTCCTCATTCTCGTTATGGTGCCAGCATGGGGATATGATCATGGGGTTGGAGCCGGTGAAGATAACTGGTGGATCACATATCCGGATGAACACACAAATGCAGGTGGTTCTGTAGAGCATCCCAGCTGGATTCTAGAGGCATTGAAGGAGCATCCTGTTCTTCTCTACGTCCATCTAAACTGCGATTATTGTATCCCTCAGACTGAGGCGATCGAGGAGGTAATGCAGGATTACGCAGATAATGTGACTTTCTTCGACCTGGCAGGAGATGGATCCGATAAACGTGCTACAGAGGCGATAGTTTATGATCCAAATGGTGGGAAGGCACTTGTTCCACTGACTGTTCTGGTCACGCTTGTAAAAGATGCGAACGGTGATGTCGTCGTTGGCTGGCACAGCTCTGAGGATGTAACAGGTGCGGATTGGCTCAGATCCTACATCAGCGACGCGATCGAGCTCTACACGATCAACAGGGCTGAGTGGGCTGGAGCTTGATGAGAGCTTGCCTCTTATTTTTGCTGATCTGCTTATCTCTAGATCAATCTCTTGGATCACAGAATGCCACGCTCGCGGAGACCGGAGAGCCTCTTTTGATATACATCGCCAATATAGAGAGCCCGATCTGCAGAGAGTGTGAGGAGGTCCTGTCAGCCCAGACGAAGGAGATCGCGACTCTCTCTTCCGAGCATCCGGATGCGAGCATCATAGCTGTAAACATCAGAAAGAACCCATACTCAGAGGATGGCAGATCGCTGGCCCTCTCCTGGTGGGGTGTGAATGCGACATGGCCTTGGATAGAGGATCATCAGCCGTATCCGGTCGCAGGAAGATACATGGAGTACTGGTCCAACAGCGCGGGCTTCTCTAACCCAACGATATTAATAGTGAATTCGAGTGGTGCTGTCGTCAAGGTTTACCATGTATACCAGATAGGTAAAGGTCTCATCGACGGGATTCAGAGTTCCGAAAAGCTCTACAGCGATCTTAGGAGCGCAGATGTCAATGAGAAGGTATGGTTTTCCGGATCGGACACAAAAACCTCTCTCATCGGCATGTTCGCCCTGGGAATAATGACCTCGCTCTCACCATGCTCTGTCGCTCTGTTAGCGGCACTCTTCTCCTACATAATATCGAGAAAGAGGCGGGAGAGCGGGACGTATTCGAGAGAGGGTTTGCTCATAGGAATCTCATTCACAACAGGCATGGCACTTGTCTTCTTCATCATAGGATTGTTCGTATCACAGCTCGGCATCTTCGTGCGCAGCGCCAGGTTCTTCGATCTGATCGCTGGTTTTGTTCTGGTGACTCTGGGGATCAATGCGCTCAAGCCTTTAAGCGAGATTATTCCGATCTCAAGAAGGGGGTCATCTAAGGATAGCCGTCTTCAGCGTGTTATCAACACATCTCTGCATCTATTCGAGCGCTCATCCACTCTTGGCGCTTTCTTTCTGGGGGTTGTATTCTCACTGGGATGGGCTCCATGCGCGATATCTCTTGTATTCCCTGTCATCATATGGCTCGTCTCGCAGGAAGTATCTCCTCTTGGAGGCGGTCTAATGCTCTTCATCTTCGGCCTGGGCCATGGCATACCCGTGATTCCCCTAGCGGCTCTATCCAAGCCAGCTGCCGCGAGAATAGCCGACAGATACATTTCAGCAGGTGAATCCATCATGAAGATATTCGGGATCGCGATTATAGCTCTTGGAATTCTCTTCGGAGCGCGGTATCTCGGCTTCGCTTTATGGTAGAAATGATTTAACAAATCGATGCATTGCTTTTGTTG
>CAZMZV010000018.1:23185-28087 GCA_964570975.1 uncultured Methanotrichaceae archaeon
GGATTGATGATCTCGATCTGCCTCCTGAGATAGGGCATGCAGGCTTTGATCTCATCCTCTCTCGGTCGTCTGTTCTCAGGTGGCCTGCATTTCACCACATTGGTTATGAACACCTCGGATCTGGATATTCCAGCCTGCTCGAGGGCCCTCTCCAATAGGGCCCCGGCCCTTCCCACAAAAGGCCTGCCAGCTAGATCCTCAGCCGAGCCTGGGGCCTCTCCCACCATCAGTATCTTCGCGCCTGCCGGCCCCTCCCCAGGCACAGCATTTCTCCGTACCGCAGAGAGCGCACATCTCCTGCATTTTATTATCTCGTCAGCAACCCACTTGAGATCTTCGCTCATCGCATCTTCTGGCTTCACTGAGACACCTTTATGAAGTATTTTAAATTCCGCCACTACATTTCCTGCTCTTTCTTATCCTCTTGATCTTCTGATGTTTAATCTCGCGGGAACGACGGGAGCAAGGGGTGAGACCTTAGACCCTAAGGTTTATCGCCTGCCGAACATCTTCTCCAGGCTCTCCGAGGATATTCGCACGATTACAGGCCTGCCATGGGGGCAAGTTCTTGGGTTATCACATGCAAATAGCTGTGCGAGGATTTCGATCATCTTCCTCTCAGCTAGAATCTCTCCGGCCTTTATGGAACCTCTGCAGGCTAGATGCTTCAGAGCCTCATCTCTGAAAGAGCTCTTGCAGCTCTTGCCCATTTCAAGAAGCTCCCTGAGAATATCACGGATGGTCTCCGGGCTCTCGAGCTCCTTTCCTATAGCTGGCACAGACCTAACGCTGTAAGTCCTTCCTCCAAATGGGATGACTTCAAAGCCGATCTCACTCAGCGTCTGCTTGAAAGACTCGATCAGAGCGGCTTCTCCTGAAGAGAGCTCTATGGTGACAGGCTGAATGAGCTCCTGCGCGAGCCTGCCGGATTCGCATTCGCTCAAAAGCCTCTCGTATCGTATCCGCTCAGCGGCTGCATGTTGGTCTATAAGAATAATGCCCTCATCGTCCTCGGCTATTATGTACAGCTGAAGAGCCTGGCCTATGACCCTGAGGAGCGGCTCGGATCTCCTGATTTCATGGATCTCAAGCGGAAGCGTCTCCTGTACCAGCGGCTTCGCCAAAGGCTTTACGCTGAAATTGGGGGTTTCCTCGATATCAGCTTTCGCTGATGGAATCCTGGAGGATCGTAATGCATTGAGCACAGCCTCTCTCAGAGCATCGTAGATATCATTCTCAGCCAGAAACTTGATCTCCCTCTTGGCCGGATGCACGTTTACATCCACCAGAGCAGGATCGATTTTTATGGAGACGATCGCTATCGGACTGCGACCTGAGGGTAGATATCCTCTGTATGCGTCTCTTATAGCCTGGCTGATGATCTTCGAGTAGACAGGCCGATTGTTTACATAGACTATAATCGAGTCTGCACTCTGCCGACTTATATCAGGAGAGGATATAACGCCGCGGATATCAAAACCCCTGTCGCTCGCCTGTAAGCGTTGCATGCCCTTTGCTATCCTCAGGCCGAATGTTTTTATGAGAACATCATCCCAGGTATCAGATGCATTCGATTTGAAGAGAACCCTCCTGCCGGAGGAGAGCTCGAAAGATATCTTATGATGTATTATCGCCATCTCTGTTACAACCTCCGCGATCCTGGCGAGCTCCTGCGCATGGCTCGCTAGATGCTTCAGTCTCGCTGGCATGTTCTCGAAGAGACCTCTGACCGTTATGCTTGTTCCATAGGGGCATCCTGCATCCTTTATCTCGTGGATTCTGTTGTTCTCTATTCTGAGATAGGCCCCCTTCTCCGATGCCCTCGTTCTGCTATATGCCTCCACGTTCTTCGATACGCTCGCTATCGAGGCCAATGCTTCTCCCCGGAATCCGAGGGTCCTCAGGTTGAATAGATCGGCAGCGTTTGAGATCTTGCTTGTTGCATGCCTCTGAAATGCTAATGGCAGATCCTCCCGTTCCATTCCACAGCCGTCATCAACAACTCGTATCATCGATATGCCGCCATCCTCAACCTCCACAAAAATCCTTGTGGCACCGGCATCTATTGAGTTCTCTATCAGCTCTTTCACGACAGATGCGGGCCTCTCTATTACCTCTCCTGCGGCTATCTTGCTGACCGTATCATCATCCAAGAGGTGTATTTTCTGCATCTTCGATTCCTTTTTTATTGCCTGAATCTCCAAGGGATCAGATTCTCCATCTATCTGTATCAACTATGATTTAAGCCCTGAGCTAACAGCTGACTTCCTCTCCGGTCTGAAGATCGACGTCTTCGCTAACCTACCTCCTTCTAGAAACGGTCTATGAGATCATACCGGCGACTAACCGTATCCAGAACGCCATCATCTACTTGAGACGTATCTTATGTCGTATTCGTCATTCGGAAGATCGTAAATAAGCTGATTGAAATTAACATCTGGGAGATAGAACCACTGGAAATCCGGCTGAACGGATCGATGAAAGAGAGGGCTCTGCTTAAAGGCAAGGGAGGAAGTTACGAGGGCTAACCCTTAGACATAGGAACATACTCAACCCCCGGCCTTCTTCTCCCGATATCCATCCTGTACAGGGCCATCAGCTCGTAGACCTCCTGGGGCACATCGGTCTTAACGCGATCCCCCAGCAGGGATCTGACATCCTCGGCGAGGAAGGGGTGATCGTGGGTGTATTTTCCCGATACCATCTCTTCTATTATCCTATCGACGGTCTCCTCGCCGCAGTCCGAGCAGACTATCCTGCGCAGTAGAGCCTTCATCTGGTCCACGGCCTTCCTCGCCTCCTCCGCGAGGATCAAGGTTTTGTCGTCGATCTCGTCGATCTTCTTCTTTTCAACCACCTTCAGTATGGATGTGGCAGGATATGCACCTGTTTGATCGCCCAGCTGCGGATCGACCGGTCCCAGAGCAGCATTCGGATCCATGATTATCTCGTCGACCGCCAGTGCGATCAGTGTTCCGCCTGACATGGCATAATGCGGTATTATGACCGAGGTCTTTGCGGGATGGTTCTTCAATGCCAATGCGATTTGTGTGGCAGCAAGCGCAAGACCTCCTGGCGTATGAAGTATGAGATCTATAGGCACATCCTTGGGCGCGCTGCGTATCGCCCGTAGGACCTCCTCGCTATCATCGATATCTATGTACCTGGCAAGGGGCAGGCCCAAGAAGCTTATGACCTCCTGCCTGTGGATGAGTGTTATAACAAGAGAACCCCTCTTCTTCCCCAGCTTAACAAGTAGCCTCTTCCTTGCGATCTGAAGGGCATTCCTCTGGGCCATCGGAATCAAGAAGAGCAGCAGGAATAAAATCACCCAGAGGTTGCTGAGTATCTGCTCTATCGGTATCTGGGCGTATGTTTGCTCCACACTGTGATGTAAAATCTATGGATATTTATCTCTTTGGAGACGGAGTGCATCTTTCTGAGTGACTTACTCTCAGGCCTTAAGACCGGAATCTTTGCTACCCATGCTCCCCCTCTCTGTAATTTCTGTAAGCAAGGAAGCATGCTGGTTCATCTAGGGACTGGAGACTGGCTCTGAGAGCAATGCCATAGGGTTAAATCCGGTTGAGTCTAGGTATGGTCTAGATATGCGCCGAGAGGGTAAGACGTGAGGAGTTGGAGTTGAGAGAGATAAAGGTAGACGTTGCCGTCGTCGGCGCATCGCCGGCGGGTCTTTCTGCCGCTGAGAGCGCTGCGCGTACCGGTGCGAAGACTCTGCTTATTGATAGGGATTTCGCATCTCTGCCGAATGCCAATACTGTATTCGAGGGGATGGCAGAGATCGCTCGAATAAGAACCGATCCATTTTCCATTCACAAGGTCCGAGGCATGCGGTTGTTGTCCCCTTCTGGTCACGGCCTCGAGATCGAGGCGAACGGCTGCTTTCTCGACCGAGAACGTTTTTACGGCTATTACCTAGATCTCGCTAAGAATGCAGGTACAGAAATAGAAGAAGCAGATGTCAGAAAGGTATCAAGGACATGCGAGAGAGTGGAACTATCGCTCTCCTCCGGCGATAGGATCTCCTCAAAGATCGTCATAGATGCAGGTGGAGTGGACTCAATCGTTGCTCTCTCTCTCGGCCTCTCACCCATTCGCTACCCGGACGATATCGCTTGGGCCATGGAGGTCGAGGTGCGACATCCAGGCATAGGGGATGAGGATAGGTTTGAGTATTGGCTAGGTAGCATAGCGCCTGGCTGGAAGGCCACATTCTCGCCTGCAGGTGGAGATCGGGCCACGCTTGGCGTGTTTGTGAGGCGGCATGGTAGAGATGTCAGGCCATTTCTAGATGCATTTCTGAGGGCGTTTGTGAAGCGCAGATCAAACCTATATCCAGGTCTCGAGAGCATGGAGGTATTGGAGGTCAGGCGGGGCGGAGATCCAATCGCTGCGCTTCCCGGAGAGATCGTGGCTGATAACATAATGGTGGCAGGTGGTGCCGCTGCCCAGAGCGGACTGGCCTACTCGATGCGCTCCGGCGCTATATGCGGCGATATAGCAGGATGGGCCGCGCTCTCCGGAGATACCTCAAGAGAGCAACTATTCAAGTACGTTAGAAGATGGCGAAAAGAGCTGGGCACGCAGTATCTCCTCGGGAGAGCATCTCTTGAGACGCTGAGAGCTATGAGCGATGGGGAGATAGACAGGCTTGTCCTGGCTCTAAAGGGAAAGGATCTGGTTCTATCTGGCGGCATCTTCAAAAAAACCGCGAATTCTGCCGTAAAAGTGACTGCTGCCATGCCAAAACTCCTGCCGCGCTTTCTGATCAATCTGCTTGGCAGCTTAACCTGCTGATCGGAGAAGTCCAGAAATGACCACAGATCTGCATTTAAGCTCGTCTTCCCTGTCGAGAACCTGCCGGATAAGCGCTGATGCCAG
>CAZMZV010000019.1:0-28043 GCA_964570975.1 uncultured Methanotrichaceae archaeon
ATACCCGTCTCCGCGTTGACATTGCCCAGAAAGGAGATCCTCTCTTTTGTAACAAGCGATGGCCCCTCTCCCCGGCCGCCTGAGACTTTATGACATCTGATCTCCACTCAAGATTCCTCAGCAGCTGTGTTTATGCAATCCTCCAAAGATCCCAAGGAGGCTTTTATTCCGCACATACCCGGTATATAGGCGAACGCCTTCCCCGAGTTCACAAGCATATGTTTGAATCTCTTGCTCGCCGGCGACACAACCATGCAGGTGTCGCATATCACCTTGGCGCCAGTTGCTTCTATTCTCCTTACTATTTCAGGCGCAGACTCAGCTATACGCCTCGATGTGCATATCCAGAGCTCTCTGCTCACCTTCCTGCCTTCTAGGAGATCCGATATCCTCTCTAGCTCCTGAAGCGAGCAGTGCGGACATCCAATAGCAACGATATCGATCTCCTTATGAGAGCTGTATACGGCTCTTAGATCCTCTTCATTTATGGTTAGAACCTCGCACTCAGAGCGATTGTATACTGGCGGTTTGTGCGTTACACCCTCTACGTAGTAAAGTGCGACAGATCCGGTTGCAGCCATTGCAGCGCCCAGAGCCTTCAGATCATCACTCTCCACCCTCTCATGGATCCTGCTGAGGATGAATAGAGGCACACCATCTCCGACCAGCCGGCCTGCTACATATCCTAGAGCGCCATAATCCACGACCTCGGCATCGACTCTGACTATGTGCGTCGGTCTTCGATTCTCCTCCAGGTGGTATCCGTAGAGGGGTGTCTTTCCAACCAGCGCTGCGGCCAGAGCCGATGGCCCGCCCTCACGATTTGTCATCGCGCCTATGACAGAGTTCGCATATGCCACAGCCGATGACTCAGACCAGGCCAGATGATCCCCTTTCGAGGCCAGGGAGTCGTAAAGGAGATAGGGCGTGCATGTGCACTCGATTGTAACCCCTAGCCTTCTGTAAGCTTCGATGATCGCCAGCTGCTTCTCGGCAAATCCCTCATCTATCGACATCTCTCTCCAGCGTTTCAGATCCATGCCTGCTGGATTCAATATACTCGGCACCGCAACTCTTCCATTGAGATCTGAGAGCCACTCGAGACCAGCATCTCCAATAGTCTCATATGACACTCCTGCGATCTGGGCGCTTCGGATAGCCACAAGCCGCTCTGCGCCATAGATATCCCCGAGGGCCACGAGTATCTCCATCGCACGCCTAAGCGTATCCCCCTGCTCCCCGAGGAGCAGCGACTCCTCATCGCGCGTGAGATGCATCAAACCTCTTAAAGATCGTCTTTGCTTATGTTTCTCAGCCTCTCAACGCCCTTTATCTCATCTATCACTTTTGATACCGCATCTGGAACAAGGTGCTTCCACTCCCCACCTTCGATCATGAGGCGTCTTATCGCCGTTCCAGAGTAGATATCCCTTCTATACATCGGCGGTCTTCTAACCTCTATTCCCGCCTCGTTGAAGAGCTCCACGACCAGAGGATTGTTGGAGTAGACCACATCGAATGGTGGTGTCATGGATTTCACGTGCGATACCCATACCGCGTTTCTGTTGATATCAGGCAGGGGTATGATGTAGAACCACCTTCCCAGCTCCCGTAGGGCACCATAGATCATCGCGATCCTCTCGCCCGCTGTAAACGGGTCTGAGATCGTATGGCTTATCTGGGCCGTCCCTATGCCGACTATGATCTCGTCGACCTCACGGGAGATCTGCTCCAGCACGAGATGATGGCCGAGGTGATACGGCTGGAATCTGCCTATGTAGAAGCCCCTTCTCATAGAATCTTCTTGCCGATCAGCTTTATGGAGCGCTCCTTATCAGGGCCGATCGGAGAGCCCACAACTATCTGGTTCACACCGATGGAGAGAAGCTCATCGACCCTCGCTCTGCACTCCTCCGGAGTCCCTGAGACGGAGAAGACATCGAGCATGCGATCCGTGACGCTTTTCATCGCGCCTGCAAAATCCCCTCTGGAGATCGCCTTTGAGATCTCATCCCGCTGGCTGGTATCGATATTATGCCTCTCCAGAACGACATCCGGAGAGCCTGCTGCTATGAAGGCAACGACCTTTCTGGCCTCTGATAAAGCCTTCGATCGATCCTTGTCGACGCTGAAGCTTGTATAAGCACAGATTTTTACATCCTCCGGCTTCCTTCCAGCCTTTTCTATTCCGTTTCTTATCAGCGGAATTGCCGCTCTGAAATCCTCAGGATGTGATGCATTTATGAGCACTCCATCAGCTATCTCTCCCGCAAGCTCCAGCATCTTCGGCCCCTGGGCGCCCATGTATATCGGTATGTCGCCTGCGGAGAATGATAGCTGCGCGTTCATTCCACCCCATGTCACCCTTTCCCTCTTGAGAAGCGCTCTGATGACTGCGATGCTCTCCCTGACCTTCGTTAGAGGCTTCTCCCATGCGATGCCCATGGCATCGAATGTCGCCTTATCTCCCGGCCCCATGCCAAGAACTGCTCTACCTCCGGAGAGCTCATTTACAGAGGCTATGCTGGAGGCTGTTATGATCGGGCTCCTCGTGTAGGGATTTGTCACCCCCGTCCCCAGCTTTATCTTGTTGGTTACCATCGAGAGAACCGCGAGTGTTGTATAGACATCACGATTATTGTAGTGGTCTGTTATCCATACGGTCTCGAAGCCGACATCCTCTGCGAGCTTTGAGAGATATCCTATCTTCAGAGCAGGATCCGCGGGAACGAACTCTATTCCGAACAACTCACATCCTCCAACAATATTCTGTCACCAGTGGCGAGACCGAAGAACTTGGCCGCGCTCCCACCGTTGACTGCTATCTCTGCAAACCCATGGCTCCCAAGAGTTATAAGAGATTCGTTCCATCCCGCCTCGCCATAGGTGCGAACCCTCCGTAGCCTGTGGCCTTTGAGCTTCAGATCTCGCTCAGGAAGTTCTCTGATATTCACTATCACATTCCCGAAGCAGTCGATGTATAAAACAGTGGTCTCTATACCATTAGCCTTTATCACTGGAGCCCCAACATCAAGATCTAGGGGCTCGAAGGGTGTACCTAACTCATCTAAAGGCGTGCCGCATGCTATCTGAGCTGCCACCGGTGCGAATAGATCTCTGCCGTGAAAGGTTGGCGCAGCTCCTTCCGGCACACCTAACCTCCAAGCTCTGGGGGATCCGAGAGATCGAGAGGCCGGCATCAAAATCCCGTTATCAGGGCCGAGAAAGAGATGCCCGCCGCTCTCAACCGCGATTGCAGCGCGCTCTGTTCCGACTCCGGGATCGACAATCGCTATATGAATCGTTCCTTTAGGGAAATATCTAGCTGCCACAAGAAGCGCGAACGCGCCGCTTCTGATATCCTGGGGCGGAATATCGGTGGCGATATCAACAAATACGACATCCACTATTTTTTTAAGTATCACACCCTTCATTTGAGCCAGATAGAAAGAGCCGAAGTCTGTGACGAATGTTATTATTCTCTTCATGATTTAACTTCATCTCTTAAGAACGTGTTTTGTATTGCTCTCTTTCTTACCAGACTCAAGATTATCGTAGAGATCCTCGCTCTTACCTGCCCCCCTAGATCGGAGTTATATCCGTGACCCTCCTCACCTCGATCTCCTTCTTCCCCATGTATTCGGATATGCGGCCCCTAACCCTGACGGAATCCCCATTTGATAGCCTCTCTTTCAGATCCTTCGCGATTCTAGAAGGCAAAAAGATCTGCATCGGCGTTGCATCCAAAGTTATTATAAGATGGCCGCCGGTGCGCGTCTCTCTGATGCTAAGTATCTTCCCCTCCACAGATACCTCGTCATCAGAGCCATTTACGCCAGATCCAAACGACCAGTAAGCGACAGTCAGAGAGAAGAGGGCCATCAGAAGCAGGACTATTGCTATCTTCTCCTCCCTCTGCAGCCAGATACTCGATGCCTCCGGACGTTATTTCTTGTTCTCCTTCGGTCCGAAGCGCTCCAGCCAGGCGGCGTTTAGTGCCTCGAGACAGCTCTCGCACACGCCCTTGTATGCGCCCTCAGGATTCGCAAGCGTGTGCACCTTTACCTTTATCGGAATAAGGGTTGGCTTCGCAACAGTACAAAGATCACAGTCTGCCATAGTGAAATCCTCCTGCTAGACCTGCTGGCTCTTATACAAATTTAAGTTTTCTCTCGCTTGTGTTGAACAACTTCTGAATTGGTACGCGAATGCCCTCTGAGTCATTCCCATAGCTGACCTCCGGGCTATGAGCGTTTTTCGATATCAAGGATATGATTCACACGAATACAAACTTTGGTAAGAATCAATCCCTATACGTCTCGACTTATTCAACACAGCAGTTATAGGAAGAGTGCTCCATAACTCCATGTATGGATTTGGATGAGATCTTGCTTGATGCAGAGCTCCCAGATGGCGGTCGCATAATCTTCCGGCCTTTTTCAGAGGGCGATGCGGATATGATCCGGGATGTTTATCTGCACGGGCATTACGATGCCCTTGAGTTGAAGCAGGGCGAGATTGTATTTGATGTTGGTGCGCATATCGGATCGTTCGCATTGAGGGCCGCCAGGATTGTCGGAGTGGATGGACTGGTAGTGGCTTTGGAGCCGGAGCTAAGCAACTATCAGCTTCTGAAGAGAAATGCAGAGAGATGCGGCCTGGAGAACATAATACCCGTAAGGATGGCGCTTTCGGATTTTCGAGGCCGTGGAAGTCTCTTTCTCGCAGAGGGGACGGTCGCCCATTCCCTGATATTCAGAAGAAGCCACCTCTGGCAGGATGTCGAGATCAACACGATGGACGGGCTCATAGAAGATCTTGGCATCAAACCGGATGCTGTAAAGATCGATGTGGAGGGGGCTGCGCTGAAGATACTGAGCCACGCGGATGAGATGAAGTGCAGAAAGATCGCGATTGCAGCATATCACTTTCCGTCTGAGGATATCCAGGTCGCCGATAAACTCAGGTCGATGGGCTACATGACTCAAATCCTGCATGTAAGAGCAAGCATATACCGGAGCCCTTTCACGCCATCCGTACCGATCGTCTTGGGATCGAGATGATGGAAAACTCTCTTTTCATGTTAGCTATCTGAGATAAGAGAACAAAGCCGGTAAATGCTGTAGGGCATTTGGTTATCTCAGTCGCTTTGATATGGAAAGCCTCCGGACCATTGAATCATTTCATGGGTGATCTTGGGTCTTGAATGTTTTTCTTTAATCGGGCGCGTCCAAAAGAGAAAACCCCCTCTTCGGCCTGAAGACCGGCGTTTGCTGCCTGCTGTTCTCTATCAGACGCTTGGTTTGCTCAGGAGAGTTTCTCCCTAAACAAAGGCTCGGGCCTGCCAATTCCTCTCAGGAAGATCTCCTCATCTGTGATGATGAGATACGTGTTATCACCGCCATCTGCAAGCGAGCCCGCGTTTGCAACCAGAATCTCATCATCTCTTCTGTATATAGCTGCCTGATGTGTATCACCATACACGAAGCAGTCGACCCTTCCGAGCTGCCTCTCCTTGATGAATCTCAGGATGGCATCGTACTGGGACTCAACAGGACTGTATCTGAATGTCTTAAGCACACCGCTTCTGAACCTCTCGAAGACGCTCGAGACCCTCCATAGCGACTCCTCGATCTCAACCGCCTCACCAAGATAACAGGATCTGTATATGCTCTCGTAGGCATACGCCATCATCCTCTCCAGATCAGCTGGCAGAACCGGCTCTCCCGAGAGCCTGCGTATGCCCTCAAAGATCTGAACGGGCAGCGACTTTATACCATCGAGGTGATGGCCGTGTGTGAACACCACACGCCTCCTTCCCACCTCTAACTCATACGTCGGATAATGGAACATCATACTCAGGCCTGCCAGGACCATCGACCACCTGAGATTCGGAAGGTATACCGCAAACGTCTCACCCCTTGCAGCCCTCTCCAAAAGGGAGAGCTCCTGGCGTATAATGGTCATATGATGATCGTGATTGCCCACTACGTAGCTCACCCTCACATTCAGGTCGTTCAAACGCGTGAAGAAATAGCGAGCATCGCGGATCGCGCTCTCCATCCTCACCCTCCAGAGATCCAGGATATCTCCGAGAAGAACCACCTCATCGATGCCTTCTCCGTATCTCCAGAGCTCCCATATGAGATAATCCACCTTCTCGCGCCGTGAAAGATGTGAATATCTAGAGCCAAAATGCGTATCAGATATCACCGCGATAGACAGCAATACACCCCCTTCAGAGACATGTATTAATACATCATTATGATTCAAACTATGTAATACTTTAAATAACCATTGCTTATTAGGCCGGCTGCTGTTTTGAATAGAATTCTGGAAACGCTCATGACTGAAGGCCACCCAAGGGAATGACTCGGAGACATTTTCGTACCAACTATCGACTGCTATCGACGACAGCACCTAGACTTATTAAACGCAGCATAAACGCAGCAAATCCGGCTCCAGCTGAGGGAGGAAGATCCGAATAAGCAACCGAGATGATGAAATGAGCTTCCAGATAGATGGTTATAGCTGCGTTTTCTTGTTCGACACGCCTCGAGACAGATGCGTAAAAGCTATATCCAAAAAACTTGAACTTGAACCAACTAAGTTTAACAGGTGTCTATCTTGGAACTGGCGATCGCACTTGGCGTGCTAATCGGGGTACTTATATTCGCCTTGAAGGCCAGCATTGGCTGCGGCCTGACCTCTCTCAGGCGCTCGGAGGTCTTGCTCGTATCATCCGCGTACTTTTTGGCAGCTATAGCGATGGGTCTTGCTCTCGATCACATACCTGTAGATATGATATCGAATCTGCTCAAAGCAGGATTGGCCATGCATGCCATCATAGCTCTGGCTCTTATTGCTCTTGGCATAATCACGATCAGAGAGTGGAGATGCTTCTGTAGAGATCTCTCACGTAGGACATTCTGGGCCCTCTCGATGCCATGCCCTGCCTGCATGGCCGCTACATTCCTCTCCTGCGGCGCAGTAGCGGAGATCTCAGGTATATCTCCATTGAAGATCAGCTTGGCTGTAGGAATGATGTTCTTTATCACCATATTCGTGATATCTTCGCTTCTTAGAAGGTACCAGCTAAAACCGAGCGTTATCGGAAACATCATGCTTTTAATCGGTGGTTTTTACATCCTATCGATACTGCTGCTGCCCGCGTATATCAACATGAAGAGTCTGCCTCTGGAGATCCCCTCTGATGTACAGGCTGGAGTGTTTCCATCTTACCTGATACTCTTGCTTTTGATCTCCATAGGTTTCATCATCAGAAAGAAGGGTGTAACGGTATGATATACGAGATGTCTGTCAGCCTTCTCTACGTGTTCTCCAGCTCTCTTCTCTATCCCGACATCTTCTGCCTACTCATCCTCTTCGCCTGGTCGATAATACTCGTGGGCTCGATGATCCAGGAGTACACGTCAAGATATAGAGATCTCAGAGAGCTGGAGGAGAGATCTTTAAGAGCAGCGTCTCTCCTCAGATCGAAGATGGTCGAAGACGCTGCAGAGGTCCTCAGAGGCTACAGATCTCCGCAGCTGGCATCCGCTCTCATGGAGATATGCAGCGCTCTCGAGAGCGGCACGTCTCTCATAAAATTCGAGAAGATACTCCAAGATGTAGAGCTGGAGATTTACAAGAGGCTCGAGCCCCTGAGAATAGGGACAAGGGCAGGACCGATACTCGGCCTGATGGGGACCTTGATACCAATGGGTCCGGCGCTTGTGAGCCTTTCAAAGGGCGATATCCAGTCGATGGCGACCAGCCTCATAATAGCATTTGCGACGACAGTGATCGGCCTGGTCGTAGGCGGCATCAGTTACTGCGCGTTGCTAATCAGAAACAGATGGTACCGCCAGGATCTGAGCGATATAGAGTACGTTGTGGATATACTCAGGGAGCATTCGGATGCGAAGCAGATCGAGAATCTTGGATGATATCGATGAGGATCCGATGGGGGGTGTGGCGAACCTCTTCGATGTCGCAATGGTCTTCGCTGTTGCGCTCTTGCTCGCGCTTGTCCTCTCATACAACATGCCAGAGCTCTTGGATCCGACCTCAAGCGTTACGGTGGTCAAGAATCCCGGCGAGCCGGATATGCAGATAATAATCAAAAACACAAGCAGCATACAGATATTGAATATGACGGAGCAGATAGGAGGCGGGCAGGGGGTCAAGATAGGCGCGGCATACAGGCTTAAGAGCGGGCAGGTCATCTATGTCCCAGAGAACGGAAGCTGAGGTGAACAGATGGATTTAACGCTGCTGGGCACAGGTGCCGGAATACCGCAGCCAGGGCGTGCGCAGTCATCGATTCTCATACGCGAGGATCGTATGCTGCTGATAGATTGTGGCGCCGGAGCTCTGCTCAGGATAGGAGAGCTCGGCATCAATCCCTTGGATCTGGATGCTGTGATCCTCAGCCATTTGCACTTGGATCACGTCTCAGATCTGCTGCCTCTTGCAAAGGCTAGGTACCTTCTAGGCGAACCCTGGATTAGGGTCTACGGTCCAGCCGGAACAAAGCATTGGCTCGTCTCGCTCCAGGCGTTGTATCCGTATCTCAATTCGATGAGATTAGAGGTGAACGAGATCGATGCTGGAGCTAGATTAGATGTCAATGGATTTGAGGTAGCCAGCACATCTACGATACACAGTGTACCAGCGCTTTGTTACAGAATTGAGGGTAGCTCTGTCATAACCTATTCGGGGGATACAGAGCCGACAGCAAGTGTTTGTGAGATCGCGAGGGGATCCGATCTTCTCATCCACGAGTGCTCTTTTCCTGATGGATTTGACGTGACGAACCACACTACCCCCAGCAGTCTGGGCCGTCTGATCCGCGATGTGAAGGAGATTGTTCTTACCCACTTCTATCCACATTGCAACGAACTTGAAGAGAGCATGGCTCGCAGGGTAGAGGAGATCTCCGGCATCAAAACAGTTGCCGGGAGGGATCTGATGAGCATATCTATAAAAAATGATGCCAGAGAATTCCTATAAACCTCCTTTTTAAGATGCTCGCGTGTTGCAGCAAACTTGTATTAACAACATTTTATATCAAAAAGGTGGGTTTTTAGGAATCCTCGCCAGTTCAGAGGGACGTGTCCGAATAAGGATTAAGCGTTTCTGACATGCAGAAGCGGTAAAGGTCCAAAGTTCTGGCGTCAGCGCTTATCGGGACAGGTCCTTTCATAGTAAACCGCATTTCGAGTAAGGAACGAAAGTTGAATGTCTGCTACGAAAATGCCTCCGAATCATTTTCATCCCCATCAGGTGACCTTCGTCATGGCGTTCCGTAGGCAAATGCCTACTATCCCTTCCATCCCCAAGAGGGTAGGTCATGGGCTTTTGGTATGAAAATAGGATCCACATTAGGCCATATTTTCATCCCAGGGGTGGCCAGGAAGGCTTTCTCATGAGCAAATTCACACCAATCTGAACTTTGAGAGGGTAGATCCTATCAGCATCTCGATTTATTTAACGCAGCACGCGATGCTGCTCTCACTCCGAGAGGCGCAGGAGGATTCCTGTCTTCCGGGCCATCTCGATCGCCTTCTCAAGCACTATCAGACCTGTCAGCATATACACAACAACCAAAACCCAACCTGTGATGACATCGTGTCCCCCAAAACCATAAGCTGATCTGTAGTACTCCAGGAAGTACGTAAGCGGCACTGCTCTGGCCAGTTGCTGCAGCTCTTCTGGAAGAACATTCACCGGATAGTAGATACCGCTTATCAGCATTATCACACCGCTCAGGCTCCATGCGGCGACATCGGCCTTCTGGCCGAATAAGAGGATGGATATGCATACTATCATTCCTATCAATGCTGCGACCGAGAAGACGCCTGCCAGAAATACGAGAACCATGAGTGCACCTCCAGCAAGGAAGTCGAATCCAAAAAGGATTCTGCTTATAATTACCAGTATCGTAAATGCAAACGTGCCTCTCAAGATCCCGAATAGAAGAGCGCCGAGGACCAGGTGATATCCTCTTATAGGCGAGACGAAGGTATTCTTTATGCTCTTCGACCACATATCGAAGAGCAGGACGTAGGCTACATCTATCTGACATATCTGGAGTATTGTTAGGCCTATTGCTCCTACAAGGAGAAAAGCGACCGTCTCCCCCCCGACGCCAAGGAACCGCGTCATCAATCCTATGGAGAGGAGGCTGATCAGGGGCCAGAATATGAGCTCGAAGACTGTGAACACATTCCTCTTGGATATTATCCAGTTCTTGTAAGCGGATGACAAACATTTGTTGATCTCACCGTGCAAGCTCAAGGAATACATCCTCCAGATCAGGCTCCACTATCTCCATGTCGAGGATCTCAGCTCTCTGGAACGATCGCATGACAAGACTGAACGTCTCCTCGCTCTTATCGATCACAAGCTCCGCGCGATCCCCTGATATCTCTGCAGATATCAATCCAGGTATCGATCTCAAATGGCGCTCCTCAACATCGCCTCTGTACCTTATCCTCAACCTCTCGCCGAGCTTCAGATCCCTTTTCAGCTTAGACGGCGTGTCCTGCGCTACGATCCTTCCGTCTCTCAGGAATGCGATCATCCCGCAGAGCTCCTCAGCCTCGGGCATGTAATGCGTCGTCATCACGACAGATACGCCCATATCTCTGTGGATCCTCTTCACAAGATCTCTCGTTCGCTGCGCCATTTGAGGATCGAGGCCGGTTGTCGGCTCATCCAGAAATAAAAGCTTCGGCTCGTTCAGCATCGCCTTTGCAAGCGACAACCTCTGTTTCACACCTGTTGAGAGGTTCTCAAATCGCGTATCCTGATAATTATAGAGATCGAAGCTCTCCATCGACCATTCTATCGCTCTCTCGAGCTCTCTTCCATGCAGCCCGTAAAGCATGCCCGAATGTTTCAGGTTCTCCCTAACAGTGAGGCTCCATGGAAAATTCGGCTTGCCGGTGCTTATGTTTATGAGCTTTCGGACCTCATGTGTATTCCTCCGGGCGTCTATTCCAAGAATGGAGAGGTCGCCTCTATCCGGATATATCAGTGTGGAGAATATCGAGAGAAGTGTGGTCTTGCCGGATCCGTTCGGTCCAAGTATGCCGAAGATCTCATCCCCCTCGATTTGGAGATTGATATCTCTTAGGACCTCTTTCTTCTTGCGTAGTATCGTGTTGAAGCTTTTGCATATCTCTGAGGCACGGACGGCATAGATACAACTCATGATCTAATCATCCCTCGGATCGATTACAAAGAGGATTGCCCTTGGTCCTCTTGGAATTAGCTGCTGAGTCTGGATTCGTGGCTTTATCTCCAGCCGCAATGCAGAGTTTATTGCTTCGATATGCGTTATGGCGACTCACAGATCACGCCTGCTCAGCTTTTCTAGCAGCTGATGAGCAAGCACCTCTAAATCATTTGCGATCGCGATATCGGACGTGTCCGAATAAGGATTAAATGTTTCTGACATGCAGAAGCAGTAAAGGACCAAATTTCTGGCCTCAACGCTTATCCGGACAGATCATTTTGACATACAGAAACGGTAAAGGTCCAAATTTCTTGCCTCAGCGCTTATCCGGACAGGTCCCGATATCTAAAACATCGCCTTGCTCCAAGTAAAAAGCACGCGTCACAGCATTTGATCATCTTGCTCAACCTGTCTATTGCATATTCAAAGAAGCCTTCTGCATACAACCTTCATGCAGCTACCCACCACAACATTAAAGCCCTCATTTGCCAGCTCGTTTGCTACAGCCATATTCTCTGTTCCCGGCTGGAACCAGACGGTCTTGCAGCCCTTCGCCCTTACCTCATCCGCGACGCCTTTGGCTGCAGAGGGTCTCCTGAACACATCCACTATATCTATCTCCTCTGGGATCTCTCTGAGGGTCGTATAGACCCTCTCCCCCAGGATCTCCTCACCGGCATGGTTGGGGTTGACAAAGAACATCCTGAAGCCGTATGTCTTGACGACTGATGATACAAAAAAACTGGGTTTGTACGGATTTGGGGAAGCCCCCAGTACAGCTACCGTCTTTGACTCGGTGAGCACCCTTCGAAGATCTTCATCGCGCCAGATTAGGGGCAAATAGACACCTATCGTGTTACAGGGCAGGTGATGCTCCTCCAGCCAGCAAGACCTCCCAGGACGACCGCAATGCTCTGCCAGCCGTTCCTCTTGAGATAGGAGGCTGCTACCATAGAGCGCATGCCGCTGCCGCAGAAGATGTAGACTGCTCTATCTTTCGGAATCTCCTCTGCCCTCTCAGGAATCCGCGTAACGGGTATGTTGTGAGATCCTTTTATCCGCTCTCTGGAAACCTCCATTTCAGATCGCACATCCAGTATCCATGCATGCCCGCCCTGATCTATATGCCTGCAGAGCTCCTGAACAGTTACGGTGTTGATCGAAGCGCTCTCAAATCCAGCCATATGCCACTCTAGCATGCCGCCTGCCAGATAACCTGTAATATCATCGTAGCCCATGCGCATAAGGATCCTCTGTGCCCGTTCGATATCATCGCCCACTAGGATCAGCGGCACATCGTAGGAGAGATACCAGCCAGCAAGTGCAGCCAGACCATCAAGCCATATGAACTGCGATCCTGGGATGTGCGCCCCTCCGAATGCGACCTCGGATCTCGTATCAAGGATGGTGCTCCTCTCTCGGATCTCTTCGACCTCTCGCGGGGAGAGTGGAGGCACCGAACGTCTCTTAAGCCTGTGGCCCTTTAAGTTCAGGACCTCCATCTTCCTGAAGTAAGGGGGCCGCTCGAGCTCCACCGCGATCTTCTCGACGAACTCCACCCTGCTGCCAACCTTCAGCTTTTCATTAGTGATACGCTCTATGCCCGTTGTCGTCCAAGGCGTGTCGCTTATGGCAGAACCGCATACAGAGCCCGCACCATGTGCTGGGCACAAGAGAACACCATCCCCCAGAGGGAGAATCCTTTGGAAGATGCTCTCGTAGAGCATATCTGCGAGCTCTTCTGCACGCTCCATGCCGAGAAGATCGACACGCCCAACATCTCCCGCGAATAGCGCATCACCTGTAAATACTGCATACGGGATGCCGGAGGGGTTCTTGAGAACGTAAGACATCGAGCCGAGTGTGTGGCCTGGCGTGGATATCGCCTCGACATACCAGCTGCCCAACCGCCAGACCTGTCCATCCTTGACAGGCGCTCCATACTGATAACCGAGCTCTGGATCGGCATGCCAAACTGAGGCCCCTGTCAGAGCCGAGAGCTCTGCAGAACCTATAACATAGTCCTCATTTCTGTGCGTCTCCAGGATATCGGTTATGCGCATGCCGTTTCTCGATGCGATTTCCACGTATACATCGCAGTCCAGTCGAGGGTCTATTACCAACGCTCTGCCCTTCGCCCCCACGATGTAAGAGTAGTGCGCCAGTCCCTCTGAGATGATCCTCTCAAAAAGCATGCTAACGACCTCTTTCATCCGGGATTTGGGCCTGTAACAGTGGGGCTCTCCGGATACGATGACCACTCCGTAAACGAGCCCTCGTATATTTTGACATCCGGGCAGCCGAGGTACCATTTGAAGAATATGAACTCGTTTGTCGCCTCCCTCCCCGTGCCGCAATATACTATTATCCTTTTCTCTTCGAGATCAAAGTTTTTTATAAGAGCTCTAAGTTCTTCATCGCTCTTCAAGAGGCGGCTGTTCTTCTCAGTCATCAATCTTCTCCATGGCAAGCTGTATGCCCCAGGGATATGCCCGGGCTTCATCCACATAGCTTGCCCTTCATAGGATTCGGTGGGCCGTGCATCGAAGATTATCACATCATCTCTGCCGATTATGCTTTTCAGCTCTTCCATCTCTATAAAATACTCGTGTCTAATCTGGGATTTGAATTGACCCTCCTCAGCATCGGGAAATTCTTTTGTTAGCCTTCTGCCAGAAGCCAGCCACGCGTCGATGCCGCCATCCAATATGTATATTTCATCATGGCCGAAGCGGGCTAGCGCATATGCGACCATCGTCTGTTCAAGGCCATCGCCAAGTCCTGCTGTGCATCTGCTGTATACGCCTGGCCCGCTGTAAACGACCACTGGCACCTCTCTGGAGATGCCGGTAGTTCCGAATATGATCTCTATAGATGCCGCTGGAACGAAGCTTGCAGGCTGCCTCCGGCGCGTAGCTCTGAGCAGACCTTCGTTCATATAAACCGCTCCAGGGATATGCCCCATAATGTAGTCGTGTACGTTGGGCTGGACATCCAGTACAAAGACATCCTCTTTCTTTTCATCCAGCCAATCCGGAGACACCCACTTTATCTCGCTATCTCCCGGGGGATAGGGATAGTTTCTCATCAAGCTCAACCCCATTAATACCAAAAAATGTTATAATTATTTCTCTTGCAAATTCTATATCAAAGTTACCTCTCGCGGTAGATCCGCTTGATAAGAGATCGAGAAGGCTAGCCTGAGACCAAGAGCCGCGGAGGAGCGAGGTAGAGAAAAACACATATCCAAAGGTCACATGGTTAGGAGGGGCATTTCAGTATCAGTTCAAAGGTTGTTCGACACCGCATAGAACGAATCACAAGATATTGAGCATCCTGAACAAACGCCGTTGTGCATCGAAAGGCTGATATTCGAGGATACGGTTTGAGGATATCGATGCTGAAGGTTGGAAACATCTCTCTGAGAAGCCCTGTGGCCCTGATATGCCAAGCAGACGCGCCAATCCCAGAGGTGAAAGATCTGGGTTTTCTGATACTCCAGGGGCTGAATGGGACTGATGATATCGGGGCGTTAATCAGAGAGTTGGATATACCGGTGGGGCTCTCATTCAGGTCGCCATCTCCTAAAGGTCTTAGTGATAATGCTAAATTAGCGGCCGATCATAACTGGCTCGTGGAGATCGATCTCTCCGATAGGGATTCTTTGGATATCAACCGAGTATCTCTTCTTCTTAAAATGTTGAAATCGGCTGGAGCGGCAACCTCTCTGAGGATCTCTCCGGAGGCCTTAAACAAAAGAACAAATCCAGATGCGATAAATAGCTTTAGCGCATGCGGGCTTGATGTGCTCCATCTGGATCTGCGGGGCTGCGATGGATCCGCTCTGACGATTCTGAAAAACGTATCCGATGCCAGGGGTCCTAAAATAATGGCCCTCGCGAACATCAAGTCGTTTGACGATGCAAAGCGCCTGCTAGCCATGGGCGCGGATATGATCTCGCTCAACGGTCTGAAGGACGTGAGCTTTGCGAGCCGGCTCTCAACAGCCATCCGAAGATTCGATGAGATCACCGGCTGGTACAACGCTCCAAAGCACATATGCGCTGGTGGCGACCTTCGCGGGCTCGCTTTCTGCTGCCCCCCTGTCAAGCCGTGCCCGGTACATGGCGCGCTGAGGAGGCTCGGAATAACAGCTGAGGAGTTCGTGAGAAGAAAGCTCGAGCTGGCAAGGGGCACACCTCTCGAGAAGGGTAATGGCACCTGCTTCGGGAGCCTTATATGGTGCTGCAAGATAACAAAGCCGTGCTACATGAGAGATGCTGCCCTGAGAAGGGCTGGTTTAACGCCGAAGGAGTACATGATCCTGAAGAGAAGAGTCGCCGAGGGGCTGCTGAAGCAAATTTGATATGAACGGTGCGCAGGGGTAGCGAATTCCGGCAGCTCCAGCTGCAGGATAAAGCGTGCGTTACTGATTTGAGCTTGAAATCATATATTTTTGTAATCTATATCGCATGCGTGGCGATTTGGGCTCTGATTGGGGAAAGGCGAAGAAGGAGATAGCAAAATTCCGGAAAATCGTAGCACGTAAGCGGAGATATGCTGCAGCGCTGTATATTTTGGAGCTGAAGATAGCAATAAGGGGAAATATAGCCAAATCAGAGGCAAAAACAGAATGAGAAACGGTTCGGAGGCATTTTCATATCAAACACCATGACGCGAGGTCGGACACGCTAATGAAATTCATGATTCATAGGCATTTTCAGACCAATCAGAACGCCCCTCCATAGGCCGGATAGGTCTATGAACATTATCTTCAGGAGTATATGTATGAATCCAGACGAGATCGCACAGCTTGCCCAGCTCTCGATGCTCTTAGAGCTATCCTCGAGCCCGAAGCCCGGAAACGTGGATAGGTGTCACGATTATGAGGATATCGGCTTCAGCCATTTCGTTGCGAGCGCTGTTCTCGCATATCCGTATTTCAGAAAGGCGGCATCAGGCATCTCGAGCATCGGAGATCTCATCCTCGAGACCGTCACGGCCTGGCGCGAATGGGGCCTGAAGGGCAACACGCACTTCGGAGAGATTGTTCTTCTCATACCCCTCGCCTCTGCGGCATCACGCCCTGGGATTTTAAGAGATGAGATAAAAAAGATCTTGGAGTCTACAAGTGTAGAGGATTCGATAGCATTTTATAAAGCTTTCAGGCTAGCCGGCGCAAGGGCAGCAGATGTGAAGGAGATGAGTCTAAAAGACGAGGGATCGATCGATGAGATCAGGGCAAGCGAGTTGAGGTTGATAGATCTCATGCGACTCTCACAGGGGCACGACCTGATCGCGCGGGAATGGTCGACGGGATTCTCAAGAAGCTTTGAGCTGGCAGACATCCTCTACGAAAATGTATCGAGCCATGGTCTGAATAGGGGTGTGGTCTTAACGTATCTGATGGCGTTGTCGAGAGAGCCAGACAGTCTTGTAGCTGCCAAATTCGGAATCGAGACCGCAATTGCTGTTTCGAGAATGGCGAGCGAAGCCCTGAGCTCCCCGGATATCATATCGAGTGCTAAGGATATGGACAGCATGCTTATAGCCAAAGATATCAACCCCGGGGCCACAGCGGATCTCATAGCATCATCTTTATTTATCGCACTGCTGAGGGGTCTGCGTTTCTGAGGGGATCCCAATGGAGACAAAGACAGAGAGGATTCTGGATGACCTGGGTATACTTCCAGGTATTAACGAGGTCATAGTCACAACTGAGAGGGAGGGCATTCCTAATGCTGCGCCGATCGGCATAATAAGAGATGATAATATCAGGGTCCGCCTCTTTCTCGGAACGCACACCTACGAGAACGTTCTCGCAACAGGTCTGCTTGTAGCAAACGTAAGCCACGACCCGATGATATTCGTTGAGGCTGCGATGTCTGATCTCGAGGAGGATTGCTTCGTAAGAAGAGAAGGCGTTCTAACCCTTAAAGATGCTGAGACCTGGGCCCTCTTCCGTTGTAGCCCGTACAGAACGGACATAATCATGCCTGAGCTGGAGTTCGTAAAAGGCGGTGTTGTGAGAAAGGAGTTTAGGGCGATAAACCGCGGGGTCTCGTGTGTGATCGAGGCCGCAATCGCGGCTACGAGATACAACGCTCTGAGGGCGGATTCGTATCTCGAGGAGATAAGAAGACTCAAGCGAATAGTGCAGAGATGTGGCGGTCCCAGGGAGATCGCAGCCATGAAGCGACTAGAGGAATATATTGTGCTCTGAATATCTAGCATTGCTGTGTCGAACAAATCTTGGCGCTTAGGTCGATAGCGATCGAGCCTTCTCAGAATTCTGATGAGAATCGGCACATGCTGTCGAAAAACCTTCATGGCTCCAGTTCATCCATGAAAAGAAAAATGGTTCGGGGATATTTTCACACCAAACGCTCATGTCTCGAGGTCACCCAGGCGAATGAAAATTATCCGGAGGCATTCGTACCAATTCGAAATTATTCAACACAGCATTCTCAGTTCATCAAGACAGCAGCTTGATCCAGCTCGATTCTCGGATGGTATAGGTAAAATAATTTCTATACATAACGCAGAAAAGAACTCATGCATTACTCTAGAATGCTGATAAATGGCGCGCCGGTTGACGGTGCCTCTGGAAGATTCGATGTGATATACAACCCCGCGAACCAGGAGCCTGTGGCGCAGGTCGCGGTTGGAGATGTAATCGATGCCAGAAGAGCACTTGAGGCCGCCAAAGAAGCTTTTGCCGGCTGGTCATCGAGATCTCCAAAGGAGAGAAGCGATATCCTACATGATGCAGCGGATCTGGTTAGAAAAAGAGCGAATTTCATAGCCGAGCTTCTGACGAAGGAGATGGGCAAGCCGATAAGGGACTCGAGAAGAGAGGTGCTATCTGCAGCGGATTCCCTAGATTTCTTCGCGGAGGAGGGCATCCGGAACATAGGCGACTGGCTCATCTCTTCTAATTCCAGAAGCATAATCACAAGACAGCCGGTTGGCGTTGTCGCCCTCATAACCCCATGGAATTATCCCGTGGAGCTGCTCGCATGGAAGGTCGGGCCCGCGCTTGCAGCGGGGTGTACAGCAGTCTCAAAGCCATCTAGCCTGGCTCCGATTGCCGCCACCGAATTCGTCATGGCACTAAACGATGCAGGATTGCCAGCCGGCGTGCTGAACATAGTCCACGGGCCGGGAGATACCGTTGGCGCGGAGCTAGTGCAGAATCCGATATCTAGAAAGATATCATTCACAGGTGAGACTGCGACGGGAAGATGGATCATGCAGGCTGCAGCGACTCATCTTAAAAGAGTATCTCTCGAGCTCGGCGGCCACGCCCCATTCATCGTATTCGAGGATGCAGATCTGGATGCTGCGGCGCTTTCATGCGTCAGGAGGGCCTTCGGCAACATGGGCCAGGTCTGCATAGCTGTGAACCGGGTCTATGTGGAGGATCGCGTGGCCGATGATTTCATAGATCTTCTCGTAAGGCTCACCGAGAAGCTCAGGATAGGAAATGGTTTAGATCCTGATGTTGATCTCGGGCCGATGGTGAGCGAGTCTCAACGCAGAAAGACAAAAGAGCATATCGAAGATGCCCTGCGGAAAGGCGCCGAGCTCCTCTGTGGCGGCCGTGAACCTGAGGGAGATGAGTATGCGAGAGGCTACTTCTTCCTGCCCACCATACTCTTGGAGGTAAACCATTCGATGAGAATAATGAGAGAGGAGACCTTCGGCCCAGTGGCTCCAGTCATGAGGTTCAAGGATGATGATGAGGCCGTGAGGCTTGCGAACGATACCGAATACGGCCTTGCAGCGTACGTATACACAAACAACCTCAGAAGAGCGATTCGAATCGCTGAGCGACTCGAGGCCGGAAGCGTTGGAATAAATGTCGGAAGCGTTATCGATCATCAAGCTCCATTTGGCGGCTGGAAGCAGAGCGGATTTGGAAGAGAGCTCTCACACCATGGCCTGGATGAATACATGGAGATAAAACACATAAGGTTGGGAGTCTGAAAGATCTCAAATGGTCGATGAAAGGGCCTTCAAAGTAGAGGTCTTGAAGTTTGTTGCGCTGAGCCTATTCATAGCGGTTCTCTACAGCGTTGCTTACATGATCCTGATGCATCTGGAGGGAAGGCCGGAGCTGGCGGATACTGTTAGAGCGATATATTGGGTCGTGGCGACTATGACGACCGTCGGCTACGGCGATATAGTCTTCAGCACTCCTGCGGGGTATATATTCAGCATACTAGTCAGTCTGACCGGCATAGTTCTGGTCTTCGCTTTCATACTGCCCAGTATAGTGATGCCCTGGTTCGAGCATCTTGGACAAGAGCTACCTGAAACGGCGCCGAAATGGCTCGAAGATCACATAATCGTCTGCGGCTACGGTCCACTCGTAGAGAGTCTCATCGAGAAGCTGGTTGAGATGAGGATACCGTTTGTGATAGTGGAGAGCAGAGAGTCTGTGGCCAGGAGCATTTTTAAAAGATACCCAACCATTTGGGGAGAGCCATCCGAGATACAGGTGTTGAGGAACGCCCGAATATCCTCCGCGAGAGCCGTTATAGCGAACTACGCAGACGAGGTGAACGCAGACATAGTCCTGACGATCAGGGAGATCTCGAGGATCGAGGTGATAGCCATGGTCGAGGATCTCAGAAACTCCAAGTTTCTGAGCTATGCCGGAGCGTCCAGAGTGCTCTCTCCCAAGACGATGCTGGGAACCTTTGTCGCTCAGATATCGCATCCCTCCTGCAGTGGCTCTCTACTTCCGGGTGCCATTCAGCTCTTCAGCACAATAACACTCGTGGAGATACCTCTATTTCCAGCGAGTCCTTTGATAGGAAGACGCACCTCAGACCCACTCCTCCTGGAGACAGGGGCTGTTATTGTTGGAATATGGAAGAGGGGCGAATTCAAACCCCGGCCGTTTGGCGATGATGTGCTACCTCCCCGATCGGTCATACTCGCAGTGGGCGAAGTTGATCAGCTGCTGCGCCTGAGATCGTTGAGCACCGGAGACGAGACCGGCAAAAGATTTGTAGTTATAGGCTACGGCGATGTCGGTCGGAGGCTGGTTCGCGTTCTCTGCGAGTGGGGCATCAGACCCACCGTAGTTGATAGCAGAGAGCTGGAAACGACGAGATTCGAGCATATCAAAGGAGACGGCTACTCAGAGGATGCGCTCTTAAAGGCTGGCATAAATGATGCTACTGGCATAATGATCATGCTGAACAACGATCACGACGCGATCTACTCAACGCTCGTTGCCAGAAATTTGAACCCGGATGCCTTCATAATATCAAGATCCAACCACCACAGCTCCACCGAGAAGCTATATCGGGCGGGGGCAGATTATGTTGCACCGATCCCGCTCGTTGCAAGCAGGATGCTCGTGGATATAGTAAGCCCGGGGAGAGAGGAGCTCACGATTCTCTACGAGGGCCTGGAGATCAAGAGGCACGAGGTTCGCAGGAGATCCTCCTTGGCGAACAAAAGATTGAGGGATCTCTCAATTGTAGAGCGCTTAGGTTGCACGATCGTTGCGATCGACAGAGGAGGAGATGCGCTGATCGATATCTCAGGGAACACGATTATCCTGCCTGGAGATCTGCTCTTCCTTCTCGGCCCGCCGGGCTCTGTCGAGAGTTTCGTCAAAGTCTTCGGAGAGTGATGGTAATTAATAATTATGAGCTTATTCCCGCGCCTGAAAATGAGAGTGCCATAGGCATTGAGATCTACCTCACACGAACCCCCGGAATAGGCGGCACGATTCGCGAGAGCCCCGAAGATTTCAGGGTTGAAGAGCTATTCGATGATGAGGAATACGAGGGTGGAAGGTATCTGGTTGTCGAGCTGGAGAAACGCGACTGGGACACGCATAAAATCATCAGGGAGATGGCTAGAGCCCTCAGGATAAGCCAGAAGAGGATATTCTTCGCTGGCACGAAGGACAAGAGAGCCGTTACGAGACAGAGAGTGGCGATCTTGAATCTAGATGAGAGGGAGCTTGCGGATCTCAAAATACCCGATCTCAAGATATCCATTCTGGGAAGGACCAACAGGCCTCTGGGGCTTGGTGATCTGAAAGGGAATTATTTTAAAATTATAATTAAAAATATTTCTCTCGATCCGGAGGATACGAGAGAGCGTATGGAGAGAATAACCTCTGAGATATCCGAGACAGGCGGTGTTCCAAACTACTTTGGCGTCCAGAGATTCGGCGAGGTCAGGCCTGTGACGCATCTCGTCGGAGAGGCGATCGTCAGGGGTGATTTAGAGGATGCTGCTTTCAAGTATCTAGCAATGCCATTTCCGGGAGAGCAGGAGGGCACAAGGCGCGCGCGCGAAGAGCTCTGGCTAACCAGAGATGTCAGATCGGCTCTCATGCATTATCCAAAGCATCTCACCTATGAGCTGGCGATGCTGAATCATCTGAACTCCAAGCCGGATGATTACGCAGGGGCTTTTCGAGTTCTTCCCCAAAATCTGAGGAGGATGTTCACGCATGCCTATCAGTCCTATCTATTCAACAGGATGCTCAGCATGCGTTTGAGAAGAGGCCTGAGATTCGAGCCCGTCGAAGGGGATGTTGTCTGCTTCACGAGGGATGGTCTCCCCGATACAAAAAAGACCGAAAAGGTCTCAGCCGGGAATATAGATGCTATACGAAGGCTCGTAGCTAGAGGGCGTGCCTTCGTCACGCTCCCTCTTGTGGGCTACGAGTCCATTCTTGCAGAAGGTGAAGAGGGCGAGATCGAGCGAGCTGTCCTGGAAGCAGAGCGCATCTCGCCGGAAGACTTTCGCGTAAAAGATTGCCCGGATCTCAGCTCTCCAGGCGCCAGGAGAGCAGCTCAGATGAAGGTAATGCCCAAATTCGAGGTCAAAGGCGCTACAGCATCCCTGGAATTCCAGCTACCGCCGGGCTCCTATGCGACTGTTGTGCTTAGGGAGTACATGAAATGCTGAAGTGGTTTGCTGTGCACTCAGACTGCTTACCCTCCAGAAATCTAATTAACCGGTGCGCGAGCGTGGGTCGCTAAAATAGGCATGGGCCAGAGCTTTGCTATTCGTAAAGCCATGGCTCATCTATGCGTCTGTACTCGAGTATCTCAGAGTCGTTGAAGTGTAGGGCGATCTCTCGAGCAGCCGACGCTGGTGAGTCTGAGCCGTGAATTACATTCCGGCCGGTCTCTATCGCGAAATCGCCTCTGATCGTTCCTGGAGCGGCCTCAGCTGGATTTGTCGCACCGTTCATCTTCCTTATCGCTTCGATGACGCCCTTTCCCTCTACGACCATCTGGACAGAGGGGCCCGAGGTTATGAACTCCACGAGATCTTTGTAGAATGGCTTTTTCGCATGCTCTGCGTAATGCTTCTCGGCTCTCTCCCTTTCCATGACGGAGAGGCGCATCGCCACTATCTTGAACCCCTTCTCCTCGATTCGCTGTATTATCTTGCCGACAAGCCCTCTCTGCACGCCATCCGGCTTTATCATTACGAATGTCCTCTCCAGCCTCTATGCCCCCTTTCTCGCCCACTTTATCTTCCTTCTGACGCGCCCAAGCTTCAGGTTCTTCTCGCACTTAGAGGAACAGAAGTAATAGACAGTACCATCCTTCTTGGCATACAGCTTACCTGTGCCAGGAGTGATCCTCTTGTTACAGAACGAGCACTTTCTCTCTTCCATGAGGATCACCTCCCCGTCAGCTTCTTAGCCTCACGAGCTGTCTCAAGAAGCATCAGGATGTCTCCAACCCTCACAGGTCCCATGCAGTTCCTGGTTATGATCCTGCCCTTGTTCGAGCCCTCCAGTATCCTGCACTTTATCTGGGTGGCCTCTCCGTGCATTCCGGTGACCCCTATGACTTCTATGACTTCTGCGGGGACGCCGTTCTCCTCAGCCACTATTTATCACCTACTTCAGAGCCTGGAGTTTCTGTATGATATCCTCCAATAGCTCTTTTCCTTTTCCTGGCTCTATTATCGCTGCTGCTGCGCTCTTCACGCTCAGACCTGCAGCCATCCCCACATCGCTCTGCTTCTTCACATAGATGTAGGGTGTGTTCTTCTCCTCGCAGAGCGGCGGCAGATGGGCCACTATCTCAGGTGGTTCTACATCCTCGCCAATTACAACAAGCTTCGCCACCCCGCGCTCCACGGCCTTTGTAGCCTCGTTTGTTCCCTTCTTTATCCTTCCCGTATCACGAGCCAGCTCAAGCGCCTCAAGCGCCTTGGCAGCCAGCTCAGCTGGAACATCAAACCTCACATATATCGGTCTCGCCATATTACACATCTCCTTCAGGGCATCCGCCCGTCATCATTCATCGGGAAAATTGCCTCACTTGGATGAACAGATCCAGATCCTGCTCCATATCTAAAAAGTTTGCGCTATCAACCAGTACGTGTCCGGATAAGGAGTAAGTGTTTCTGACATGCAGGAGCGTAACAAACTGGCCCCAGCGCTTATCCGGACAGGTCCTTGTGGATACAAGCGGAACTTGTAGGCATAATTCATGAGTTGGCGGGCTCGCTTCATTCAATCAACAGGTACGAGCCGTATCACGCCTTTGAAAAGACGGGGATTAGCCCTGCCTTCGTCCTAAAAGCCGGCGAAAGGCATTTAGATAGCATCTCCGAAATTACCTTTATGCGATATGTTTTGAGTCTTATGGCCATTGTGCTAGTTCTGCAGGCGGCAGATGCGCTTTTCGAGACGAAGTCTCCACAGGATTATATAGATGCATACAATACCAACATCGATCAGGCCCCTCAGATCCTGAGGGATCTGCTGGGGAGTGAGATGGTTGATATAGAGATAACGATGAGAAATGGCACCGTCTACAGGCTAGGCCTCGAGACGCTTGATGGGCGTATCATACAGTCTTATCCAGGTGGCATTGACGATTACACTATAAAAATACAAACCTCCGAGAGCACGATAGACCAAGTGGTGTCCTCCCAAGATCACGTGGCCGCCTTCAAGGAGGCCAAAAACATGGGGGATATAAAGATCGAAGCAGCCAAGCTGACAACCAGATTGAAGATCGCGCTGGTGTTGGCCAGCACAGATGTTTTTAAATATTTTTTGAACATATTCTTCACGTAATTTGAGGAGATTAACATGAAAGTTCTTGCTATAAATGGCAGCCCGAAGATGGCTGAGGGAAACACCTCCAAGATACTGAACCCCTTTCTTGAGGGCATGAAGGAAGCCGGTGCGATCGTGGATCTATTCTACACCAGACAGCTCAATATCGGAGCCTGCAACGGTGATATGAGCTGTTGGTTCAGAAATCCTGGCAGATGTGGGCAGAAGGATGATATGCAGATGCTTTATCCAAAGTTCGAGGAGGCGGATGTGATCGTGTGGGCCACGCCCGTCTACTTCTCGGGCGTAACAGGCCCGCTAAAGAATCTCATGGATAGACAGCTACCTCTTCATGTCCCGGGGGTGCCGCCGAAGAAGAAGCAGAAGGTGGTTCTCGTATCATCCTGCGGCGCCTGGGATATCCACGCCTTCGATCCACTTTTAGTACAGATGAAGGCGATCTATTCCAGGCCCGGTGAGGTCGAGTTCGTCGGTGCGCTTCTCCGACCCGGTGCTGAGGCGATTCGATTCATGCCTGAGAGCGCTGTAAAGGACATCCTGGATGCGGCGAAGGAAGCGGGCAGGCAGCTAGCGACTCGCGGGAGTATCTCAGAGGAGCTGCTAAAGACAATCAGCAGGCCGCTGATGGCTGAAGATGAATACATGAAAATGGCCGAGAAATTTATGGAAGAATTAAAAAAATCACGCTAAAAATTTTGTCGCTGGAGGATTCCTATTAACCTCATTTTTAAGACACTCGCGTGTTGCCACCTGCTTGTATTAATAATATTTTATATAAAAAAGTCGAGTTTTAGGAATCCTCACTGATCTGCTTAATGGGCTCTCAGGAATCGCGCAAGCGGCACAAAGCCTCGCGAATCCTGTATGGCCCTTCCACTGGAATTACAATACAAAGATCTATTAGAGACGGAGAACTCACATGCGCATTCTCGCCGGGGATGATCAGAGCAGTCTTGGCGGTATGATCTGGTAAGCCAGAAGCGCTCTGTAATCTTCTGGCTTTCTTATTACCTCGACATCGCCATTGTGCACCAAGACCTCAGTAGGCCTCGGCTGGCCGTTGTACTGCGAGGACATCGAGAAGCCGTAAGCTCCCGTATCCAGGAATGCAAGAATATCTCCTCTCTTTACCTGGGGCAGCAGCCTGTCTCGCGCGAGAATATCCCCGCTCTCGCATATCGGCCCGACTACCGTGTAGGTCTCAGATGGTGGCGCCTCGGCTTTATTCGCCACCACGATATGGTGATATGCATCATACAACATCGGCCGGGCGAGAACATTGAAGCCTGCATCGACCCCGACGAATGTAACATGCGCCTTCTTTACGACATTTACCTTGGTCAGAAGTATTGTCGTATCCGCTACGATGCTTCTTCCTGGCTCTAGAATCAGCTTTGGTGTTACGCCGCTCTCTTCCGATCTATCTTTGATGACAGGCAGTATGCCCTTCGCGAGATCATCTGGAGATGGTGCCGGAGCTCCGCGCGGATCGTACTGTATTCCAAGACCTCCTCCAAGATCCAGGAGTTTTATCTCTCCTCCAATCTCAACGATCTCCTCGACAAGATCCATCATCTTTGATGCCGCTTCAACAAACGGGGCGATATCGAGTATCTGGGAGCCTATATGACAGTGGAGCCCAACCGGCTTGATGCCATCAATGTTCATCGCTCTTTGATAGATCTCTTTCAAAGAGGACGCTGGTATGCCGAACTTGGAGCTCTTAAGCCCTGTCGCTATCTTGGGGTGCGTCTTGACGGATATATCAGGATTGACCCTGAAGAGGACCTCGATTTCCTTTCCTTGATCTGATGCCTCTCTGCTTAAACACTCGAGCTCCTCCTCAGAGTCGATCGATACGCGAACGCCCATCTCAACGGCCATTCTCAGCTCTTCCTCCCTCTTGGAGTTCCCATTGAAGAGGATCTTATCGACAGGAACACCAGCTAAACGGGCCAGATAGAGCTCTCCTGCGGAGAAGACATCGGCCCCCGCGCCCTCCTGTGCGAGTATTCTGATCAGTGTGATGTTGCCGTTTGCCTTTACAGCAAAATATTTCTCGGCATCTGGAAATGCCCTGTGATATCGCTTTATGTTGCTCCTGAGACGTTCCTCTGATATAACATATAACGGCGTGCCGAACCTCTCAGCGATCTCAACCGCATCAACACCTGAGATATGGAGATGGCCAGCGACTGATTGAATGTGATCTTTGCCTCCGAACATGATCTATGAGTTAAGCGAAAGCTAAGTAAACCTTACCATCAGGACAGCCTTACTGTTGTGAGAGATGCTTACCATGTTATGGCGCGGGGTGGATAAATGATGGATCATGATGATGCGCTCAGGATGCTCAGGAGCGATAATTATTTTGAGAGCCAGAAGGCTGCCTGGGAGCTCGTGAGGATCGGAAAGGCTGCGGTCGCCGGGCTCATCGATGCGCTTGGCGATCCGACGCCACAGGTTCGTTACAGGGCAGCCTGGGCTCTCGGCAAGATAGGTGATCCGGTGGCAATAGATGCTTTATCAACAGCCATGCTTGAGGATGAAGATGTAACTGTGAGGGAGTGGTCTGCCGCTGCCCTAGAGTCAATCGCCGACCAGTCTGCTATACCGGCTCTCGTAAGAGCTCTGAGGTTCGATAGATCAAAGGATGTCCGCCTCAGAGCAGTGGCTGCTCTCCGTGGTCTCCATGCAGAAGATGCTCTGATAGATCTTCTCAAAGATTCTGATCCCCTGGTGAGAGGCATGGCAGTTACAGCGCTCGCGAGGTTGAGATCAAAAGATGCGATGGGGCCTGTTTCAGAGCTCCTGCATGATGAGAATCGTGAGGTAAGGCGGAGAGCAGCTAGCTTCATGGGGGAGCTTGAGATAGAGGAGGCTGCAGAGCTTCTTGCTCCATTGCTGAATGATGAATATACAGATGTCAGAATGGAGGCTGTAAAGGCACTTGGACGTATACGCACCGATTATGCATGCGATCTCGTCTTATCGGCGCTCGGTGATGAGAATCCGGAGATAAGGCTCTGCGCCGTGACAACTCTGGGTGAGATGGGCAATGCAAGAGCATTAAACGATCTCGTTGATGTGATGTTCGGAGACGACCTCGATGAGATCCGGGCCTGGGCTGCATGGTCATTGGGTGAGATAAATGATAAAAGAGCCATAACGCCCCTCAGAGACGCCTGTTGCTCTGAGCGATGCCCTGAGAGCGTCAAGGAGATGGCCAAAGAGTCGCTGAGAGAGGTGTATGGCCTAGACGTCTGATCTGGATCAGACCTTTAGATCAGATGTGCAATGCGGGCATTTCACTGCTGCTAGCGGTATGCTCTCCTTGCAATACGGGCATTCTTTTGTATTCGGCTCAGCTGGAGCTGGAGCTTTCTTCATAGCATTTATCCGCCTGATGACCACAAATATGGCCAGCGCTACTATTACGAAGTTTACTATCGTGTTGATGAAGAGACCGTAGTTTATCGTCGGGGCTCCTGCTGCCTGCGCTTCTGCTAGAGAAGCGTATGCTTTTCCGTCGAGGGCAATGAAGAGATCCGTGAAGTTCACCCTGCCCAGGATAAGGCCGAGTGGCGGCATTATTATATCCTTGACCAGGGAATTGACGATTGCTCCAAAGGCAGCGCCTATGATTATGCCCACGGCCATATCCACAGCATTGCCTTTGATAGCGAACTCCTTAAACTCATCGATAAA
>CAZMZV010000020.1:0-7035 GCA_964570975.1 uncultured Methanotrichaceae archaeon
CTGTTATAACATCTTTGGGATGGGTTTATACCAGACATCTCGCATCCCGACACCTTCACACTGAGGACCTTTCCGGCTAAGCGCTGAGGCCAGCTTGTTACGCTTATGCATGTCAGAAACACTTAATCCTTATTCGGACAGGCCCACCACTGAAATCTGTTGTGTTAAATAATTCGAGGCGATGTGGCCACTAGATATCGATTCTTATCAAAATTTTTATTCGTATGAATTGTCCCTCTGCTATTGGATTTCTGAACATTATTCAACACACCACTGAAATCGATATATTTATAAATGATGTTTGTGTAACTATAATAGTCTCTTTAAAGAGGGCTGGCACGAGCATGGCATGATGTCGCTTTGAGTGCCGGTGCGATAAAGGGACGACATGCCGCATTGATAGGTCCTTGGGGGAGTCTATTGACGGGTTCTAACGCGATGACCTCAAGACAACCCAAGTGCGGTACACAAAGCCCGTTGCGAGGGTTGCCGGTCAGACAGAGGTAACCGTAGGATGATGCACCGGAGTTAGCATCGGGCGACAGATACTGCTGTTAGCTTGCCGGCCTATGGCCGGAGTTTTCTATATCATCGCCTTCTCTTCTGGTATCAGTTGTATACTCGCGACTGAAAGAAGCTCTTCTGAAACTCGAGAAAAGTAAATATATAGTTACAATATATCTTAGAAGTAATTCATAATATTCGTGGTGGCTAAGATGATTAAGATCATCGCCCTGGGTGTTGTGCTCCTGCTGATGCAGTCTTCATGCGGCTTACCGGTTAGTAGTAGCAACGGTGTGCTTTCCTGCACAGTCTTCGACATGTTCAAAGGGCCTCTTTATGCAGGGGGATCTTATGACGTTGACAGGATGATACTCTACTTGGATGTGGGTATGAGATGGAGCAATGGTAGTATTGCTGAGCGCCCTGGTGTGAGATATACTCTTATCGACGGTAACGACAGGAGCTATATCAGAGATACCGCCTCCAGCAAGACAATCTCGCCAGGGAGGTCTCTTCTCGCATTCGTCGTTCCTAGAGAAGCGATACCCAAGCGTCTCGTGATCGATCCATCCCCAGGACTTGGCGATCTTTTCAAGGTGGATTTCGGAGAGCCTCTCAACTACACGGATGATAATATATCCCTGACATACTACGGAATCCTCGGATCGAGGCTCGATTACAGCCGCAAGATCCTGGACATAGATGTCTCCATCAGAAATAACTCCTCCTCCCCGTTGCGGGTATCTCCAAAGAACTACACTCTCCTCGATCAGTGGGGATGGAGCTACATGGCGACAGAAGGTTTTGAGGAGAGAACGCTGGCAGCCAACGAGAGCATCAGAGGTTGGGTGAGGTTCAGATACCTTGCGCCATCCAGCATTCCCACGAGACTGCTGTATAACCTCTCATACGGAGATGGAGTTATAGTTATAAACGAAGACGGGTGCGGAAACATCACAGAGAGCTTCACCGCAGCGAACAGCTCATCCAAATCATGCAACAGCTGTGCAACTATAAATGAGAATAGCGTGAAGGGAAAGGTCGCCGCTGCCAGGGAGCGCCTTGCGAGGATAAAGTCGCAGAATGCTGATGGATCTTAGCCTTACGGCCTCTTGATACGAAAATGCCCCCGAACCATGAACCGATGTGACATTGGATCATGAGCGTTTTTTGCCTTTCTCCAGCTCCTGCTGTATATCGCATCCTAGCCTGCCGATAGCGTCCGACCTGCACTGCCTGCAGTGGCGCATCTGCTTGATGATCTTGCTCAATTCATCCTGTACCGCCCTCTTCTCCTCAGGGCTCGGCGGCTTGATATGCGCGAATTTGTACTGGGGAATGAGTGGCATTACATTATGAATGAAAACGCCCATAGATTTTATCTTTCTAGCTATATCAAAGACGTGTTTATCGTTTATTCCCGGTATCAGAACTGTGTTTATCTTGATTATCTTCTTGCGGCGAACCGCCTCCTCGATGCCCTTGAGCTGCTTTTCCAGCAGGAGCTCAGCAGCCTCAAGCCCTTCGTATCTCTTTCCGTTGTAAATGACGTAATCGTATATCTGCTCCCCTATCCTCGGATCTACCGCGTTCAGTGTAACCGTGATGTTCGATACACCTAGGCGATCGAGATCCTCGATCCTGTCAGGGAGGAGGAGGCCGTTCGTGCTTATGCAGAGTATCAGATGAGGGTATTTTTCTCCGACAAGCCTGAGGGTCTCGAATGTCTCCTCGTTTGCAAGGGGCTCGCCTGGCCCTGCCACAGCCACCACCTTGATGTAGTGGTATTTTGCCAAAACCTCGTCCACCCTCTCAAGAGCCTCCTGGGGAGTCAGAACCCTGCTCGTCACGCCTGGTCTGGATTCGTTTACGCAATCGAAGTCTCTGATGCAGTATTTGCACTGTATGTTGCATTTTGGAGCCACTGGAAGGTGCATTCTGCCGAACGCATGGCACGCCTTCTCGCTGAAGCAGGGGTGCTCCTGAATCCTTCTCAGCTGTTCTGGATCGTAGGGAACCTCTTTCTCACCTACAGTGGCTGTCGGATATGATTCCGCCATGAATATTTCACCTACAAACTGTTCACAGGCTTTAGGTGACGGCTCCCGCGACTGAAGTCGCAGGCATTCCAGCAACAGGCCCTGCCGCCCCAGGGCCAAACTCTACAGCTATATACACGATTGCCGTTGCCGTATATATATGCTTATCGAGATACGTACGGGACTTTTCCGGATAAGCGCTGAGGCCAGAAGTTTGGACCTTTACCGCTTCTGTTAGAAACACTTAATCCTTATCCGGACGGAGGTCACAAAAAGTAATGGAAAATTATTAGTAGAGTGGAGCCGTTCATCATGCTGTAAGAGGATGGATATGGATGTGTTCAAGAGCCTCAGGATGAATCTGGGCTTCTGGTTAAGCCGTATTTTTGGGAAAAAACGCGCGAGAATTGGCATTTACGGACCACCCAATGCCGGAAAGACAACTCTGGCAAACAGGATCGTTAAAGACTGGAGTGGGGATGGGGCTATAGGTACCGTCTCGCCGGTGCCCCATGAGACCCGAAGGGCGGTGCGCAAGGAGGGGCTGGTGATAAGCGCTAATGGAGCGAGCATCCACCTCGATATAGTCGATACGCCAGGCATGGCCACTAAGATCGACTTCAGGGATTTTATGGCATACGGCATGAGTGAAGAGGAGGCCAAGAGAAGGGCGAAAGAGGCCACGGAAGGGGTAATAGAGGCAATAAAATGGCTTGATGATCTCGACGGCGTCTTGCTTGTGATGGATTCAACGGAGGATCCCTACACCCAGGTCAACGTCACAGTGATCGGCAACATGGAGGCCAGGAATCTTCCACTTCTAATAGTTGCCAATAAGATAGATCTCTCAAACGCCTTACCTTCTCGAATCAAGGCGGCATTTCCGCAGCATCCAGTTGTTCAGATCTCTGCACTGGAGGGGAAGAACCTGGACGAGCTATATAATGCTATAACATTACACTTCGGGTGAGCATATGCGGGAAGTACAGATGGACCTCATATCTGAGGAGAAGCTGAACCGCATGACCTCAATGGAGAAGATCCGGCTTATCTTAGATAAGGTGAAGACTGGCAGGATAGTTGTGCTCGAGAGCGGACTCACTCCAGAGGAGGAGGTGAGGCTTATAGAGATGACCATGACGGAGATTCGGGTCGATGAGTTCTCAGGAATAGAGATCGAGAGCTATCCTGCGAAGAGAGAGGGCTCCTTCATAAACAGACTGCTTGGAAAGAACAAAGGAAGGATGACCGTAATAGGTCCGGCAAACCAGCTCAGGACGGTTGAGAAAGATCAATATCAGATAAGCACGAAAGTCTCTATAGGGGATTAGATGCCTCACATGTGCGCCAGGTGTAAAAAAGTATTCGAGGATGGGACCGATATACTTAACGGCTGCCCGGCTTGCGGTGGTAGGAAGTTCGAGTACATCAGGGAGAGAGGCACGGACACGCTCATCACAGAGGCAATGGGTGTTAGAAGGCCACCGCGAAGAATGCCCCGACAGGATATCAACGAAAAAGATACAAAGGGTCACTATGAGAAAGAGGTCCCCCAGATCGAAGAGCTGAGAGTATCGAAAATAAAGCCTAAAACAGCGAGTGACGATGAAACTCCGATAGAGAGCGTTAGGATAGCAGAGCCAGGCAGATACGAGCTCAACCTGCCAACGCTGTTCTCGAGGGATGAGCTTGTTATGGCATTAAAGGAGGGGACCTATCTGATAGACCTCAACTCGGCCTTCAGAAGGTCGAAGAGATAAGCCGCTTCTTCATTTTGTAAAGGACGAGAAATAAAAACAGCGTCCTTTTTGTGAGGGCTCATGTTAATGCCATAAGCTCTAATCTTATCCTATCCGAGTCGCTCATATCCGATGGAGAGTCTGAGGATGTTAACGACTCGTCCGGAATATAGGTCAGGGTGAGCTTCCTGCGCTTTCCATGCGTAAGCTTCACATGCTTTGGATCGAGATCTGCGGCGCGCTTCATGACGGTTATCACGGTCGTCTTGTTAAGCCCGAGCATGTCCACCAGCTCGGCAGTTGTATACTGCCCGGGTTTCTCGCTCACAATCTCTATCAGCGCTAGAGCATGCTTATCTATCGCGCGCCCTTCGCCGTATCTCACGTCCTTAGAAACTCTGATATGTCTCGCTTTGAGCTGAGTCTTCAGGTCTGCAACCTCTTTCGATAATCTATCGACTTGATCGATCAATCGACCTAAAAGCTCGACATCGCTTCGAGCTCCAACGCTCTCTGAGAGCTTGTTTACTGCGGTTATGAGCTCTATCATTGCCCGCTCTTCCTTGAGCCTCCTCTCAGTCTCTTCGGCTTTCTTTCTATACAGCTCTAAAAGCTCTTCGAACATTTACTTACACCTGTTAATTACATCTTTAAGATTGTTTGACTAAAGCAAAATATTATGTGTTTTTAAACAACCACTACCATATATAGGTTTCGATGTATCTTCTGGACCTGTCCGAATAAGGATTAAGTATTTCTGGTATGCAAGCGGTAAAGGTCGAGATTTCTGCCTAAGGGGGTGGCGTACTCATATTGCTGAATAGCGCTAACCGGTGAATGATAGCTCTTTGGCAGGAAATAAATCCATTGCATTCGATTCGGTGATGATTTTCAGTAGAGCGAGTACACGACCCCCAAGCGCTTATCCGGACAGGTCTGTGGGGGGTTACGCTTCCTCTCACGACTGAAGTTGCGGGTACCCGCTACCCTTCGCCCCCTCTGAATCAAGCCCAAGACACAAAATTTGATTTGCACGAATCGGATGTTTCCATTGGATCTCAAAATTGTTCGGCGCAGCAGAAGAATGAGACGAAATCGATACGTGGTGATGCTGTGTCTGATAAGTCGAGATATGTGGTCGAAAGCTGTCGATTCATATCAAAACTCTGATTTGTGTGAATTGGTTGTCTGCTATTGAGATTCAAAGTTATTCAACACAGCAGATCATCAGCAGAACGCCTATAATTTTAATGGTTCATGCCAGCGACCGTATATTTAACAACTTTAGGAAGTTGACGGATGTTGTTTATTATAACATCCGTGGTCTCCACAAGCCTTGGATGCGGATTCGGATTCTGCTGTACCGTAAGCACGCTCAGATCTGCGGCTTCTAAAGCATAGAGATCGTTAAGACCATCGCCAACCATTACTACAAATCTGTGATCCTCTTTGAGCTTGTTTACAATATATTTCTTCCGGAGCGGATCTGCGACAGAGTATATGTTCTCCGGATCTATTCCGTAATCGACGAGATGAACGAGACTTCTGGCGCTATCGCCTGATGCCAGATAAATGTCAAATCCAAGGGATTTCAGCTCGTCAAAGACCGATTTCAGCCCGGGAAATGGCACTCCACCCGTGCTCACAATGTATGGCACTCTCACATCTATCGTATCGGTTATTATGCCCGTGGTGCAGTATGTCTCAGGGCACCTCCGCCTTACAGCCATCTGCGCCACAACCAGATCTTCAACTTTGGCATCAGAGCATCTTATCGCCTCCAGAACCTTCTCGGTATCGACCGGTGTGCTGTAACAGCTTATCTCGATTCCCTCTGAGTAGGTCTCGATAAGATGGAGCAGATGCATATCCTCGGGGCATCTCTCTATATCTTTGGGGTTCAGCTGAGGCACTACAAGCGCCCTTCCCGCTCGCTCCATTACAAGCTGCGCGGTCACTATTCGCTCCATTAATCGTCTATTGATGAGGTCGTTGGCCACACGATACATTCGAAGCAGCGTGCCCGCGACATCCAGAACCACTGCAAACTCGCTCATCATTTATAGCTGTTAAGAAGATAATGTATTAAAATATCGCTTACAGCTCGTCTGCTGAATACCCATCCCAACCGCAGCGAGCTGCGGGTATTCTAATAAAATAACTTTGAATCTTCAATAGCGATTCATTCAACATATGTAGAATCATCATCCAATGACACGATACCCCATTAATCCCGCTAGGTCCAGAGGCAATTGATCCAGTGATATGAGTAGACGGCACATGCGCACACACTGCAGAATGATGAAGGTTTAGGAGAGCGTATCGCTGCAGCGATCCAGAAGCTATTGATCAATGATAGGAGTGGGCAAGCGAATGCATATCACTACAGCAAGCAATAAAAGTATCATGCGATATACTTCTGACCATGATACTTGGAATATCGGGCAGCCCACGCAACAAGGCCACAGAGTATGTCCTCTCAAGGGCCTTGGATATGCTTCGTGAGATGGGCTTTGAGACCGTTCTCTTCACCGTAAGAGGGAAGAATATCGGCTTTTGCAGACACTGTGACTACTGTCTGAAAAACAAAGAATGTGCGATAAAGGATGATATGTACGAGCTTTATACTCTTCTGAAGGATGCGAAAGGATTGATATTCGCAACTCCGGTCTACAATGGAGGTGTCAGCGCCCAGACAAAGGCCGTTATGGATAGATGCAGGGCGTTGGTGGCGGCAGACTTCGACTTCTTCA
>CAZMZV010000020.1:7135-27529 GCA_964570975.1 uncultured Methanotrichaceae archaeon
AAGGCCGTTATGGATAGATGCAGGGCGTTGGTGGCGGCAGACTTCGACTTCTTCAGGGGCAAGGTGGGCATGGCTATAGCGGTTGGTGGCGATAGAATAGGCGGCCAGGAAGCTGCTATATATCAAATCATGACGTTTTACATCCTAAATGGAGTGCTTCCAGTAGGCGGAGGATCGTTCGGTGCGAACCTCGGCGCTACCTTCTGGTCGAGGGATACGCTCGAGGACGTCCAGAAGGATGAGGAGGGTTTCAGATCCCTGCGAAAGACGATAAGGCGATTCTCGGCGCTCGTGAAGAGTTTGGAGAGAGCAGACGAGTGACGGGGTTAGCGAAGACTCCGGTCTTCAGGCCGGAGAGGACGAAGAGCTCGGTCACGAAGATTTCTATGCAGTAGATCACACGAGCAGCACTGCTATGATGCCGGTGAGGAAGACGCCATCAAACGTGCCGGCGCCGCCTATAGAGACCACGGGAGCCCCCAGATTCTGAATTCTATTAAGATTGAGAATATCCGCGCCTATGAGCGTTCCGATGGTGCCGCTCACGTATGCCACAACGAACTCGAGCTCTCTAGGCCCCCCATAGAGGAATATCACAGCCAGAGAGGATATGGCCGCTATGAGCGGCGGAAGAAGCGCCGGCGTCACTATTCCAAGGCCCGGCACAGGCCTTGCGATCCTGTTCACGGCTATTGTCACAATTGCAGTAGCTATCGCTGAGTAGAGGAGAGCATGGGAGAAGGCGTATATGAGATAGAGAGATACAACTATTGGAATCACGGCCCCACCTACGTTGAGCGCCACAGTGGTTCTATTGTAAAAGGTCTCGTAAACAGGAATCCTGTAGTTTATACCGAAGACTCTTACGTATGCGGTTCTTGCCACCTGTACTTTGGACTCCAGGTTCTTGACCGGAATGTTGATACCGCTCCCTATAAGAGATGCGAGTAGGAGTAGAAACGCGTCATGCCACGAGAAACCGAGCCTTATGAAGGCGGTCTGCAGGATTCCGATGAAGAGTATGGCTACGACCAAGAGGAGAGCCAGAGCTAGAATGGACATAAATAAGAATGTCAGCGGAGCATAGAACAGTCTGCCATTCATCTATCTCTTCCTCTAGTGACCTCTTCTCCGGCCTGAATATCGGAATCACGGCCTCTATTCTCGATCACGAGATCTCTTCAGATGAGCCTGCGGAGTTGATCATTCCATCTACAGGTTACAAGGTGTTTATATTTTTCTGTAGGAGATCGGGGCCTGTCCGAATAATGATTAAGTGTTTTTGACATGCAGGAGCGTTAAAGGTCCAAACCCCTGGCCTCAGCGCTTATCCGGACAGGTCCGGAGATCTCTATAAGAGATCGATGGCATTCTTCATAGTTTTCTAAGCATAGTAGGTAAGTTCTTCTCTCATCAACCTTCCCACATGGTGGAAAGGCCTTAAATATCGGCAAATAAGTATTGTGGTTTCGTCAAATCGATAAAATCTGACGGATGTGTATCCTTGACATCGGACCACGTTGTGCTTTGGGTCGGCTTCGGCATTCTCGTTCTCTTACTTCTTGCTGTTGATTTGGGTGTATTTCATAGAAGATCTAGCGTTATAAGCGTTAAAGAGTCGCTGATCTGGAGCGGGATCTGGACGATGCTCGCACTGATATTCAACATCATGATATTTTTCTGGCACGGTGAGGAGAGAGCGATGGAGTTCCTCGCCGGCTATCTGATAGAGCGATCGCTCAGCGTGGACAACCTGTTCGTATTTCTGATGATATTCAGCTACTTCCAGGTGCCGGAGAGCCATCAGTACAAGGTTCTCTTCTGGGGCATTGTTGTCGCCCTACTCATGAGAGCGTTTTTCATAGCAACAGGTCTGACGCTCATCGAGCATTTCGACTGGATAGTCTACCTCTTCGGAGCGTTTTTGATAGTGACGGGGGTCAAGATGGCTATCCGGAGAGAATCAAAAGTGGAGCCGGAGAGAAATCCCGTGATACGGCTTTTCATAAGAACGATACCAGCAACAGACCACTACGTGGGCGGGAGTTTTTTCACCAGAGCATACGGTCGCATCATGGCAACGCCGCTGCTCATTGTGCTTATCGCTGTTGAGCTGACAGACCTGGTCTTCGCGATAGACTCCATTCCAGCCGTTCTTGGAGTCACCCTCGATCCTTTTGTGGTTTACACCTCGAACGTATTTGCCATACTCGGTCTCAGAGCGCTTTATTTCGCGCTTGCTGGCTGCGCGCATATGTTTCACTACTTAAACCATGGGGTGATACTCATACTCATATTCGTAGGGGTGAAGATGCTCCTCTCTGAGATCTACGAGATACCGGTCTCGATAGCCATAGGAGCGGTGGCATTGATCCTCATGGTATCTGTAATAGCATCTGTAGCACGGACATCTGATAGAGTACACAGCTGCTTCAAGAGCATCTCTGGCAAGTGGTAGAGATGGATGAGAAACTGCGTGGTCTCTCGGCAGCTGAAGCACAGAGACGGCTTCTCGAAGACGGTTATAACGAGCTTCCTTCGGAGCGGAGGCGCAGCCTTCTCTCCCTTGGAATAGAGATCCTGAAGGAACCGATGATCCTGCTACTATTAGCTTGCGGAAGCATATACATGCTCCTTGGCGATCGGAGAGAGGCGCTGATTCTCATATTCTTCGTGATAGTCGTGATTGGTATAACGCTCTATCAAGAGAGAAGGGCCGAGGGAGCCCTGGATGCTTTGAGATCGCTCTCAAGCCCGAGGGCGCTTGTTATAAGAGACGGGAAGCCCGTGAGGATTCCCGGCAGGGAGGTGGTTGTGGGAGATCTGATCGTTCTCGAGGAGGGCGACAGAGTGCCTGCAGATGCTCTTGTCATCTCCTGCGAGAACCTCATGGTCGACGAGTCGCTACTCACCGGCGAATCGGTGCCTGTGAGAAAGAGCTTTTGCGAGGAGGAGAGGGAGATCTCAAGACCCGGTGGGGATGGTCTGCCGTTCGTGTACTCGGGCACGCTTGTGGTCCAGGGGCGCGGCCTCGCCAGGGTAGTTGCTACAGGCAGCAAGAGCTTCATGGGCGGGATTGGAGCATCCCTCGCAGGCATAGAGGCAGAGGATAGCAAGCTCAAGAGGGAGACGCGCTTTATAGTTAGACGGCTAACCCTTTTCGGCATAGCCCTCAGCGCTCTACTTCTCGCGGTTTACGTGACGAAAACGGGCCAGTGGCTTGATGGACTTCTCGCCGGAATCACGCTGACGATGGCGATACTCCCAGAGGAGTTCCCCGTGGTTCTGACGATCTTTCTCGCTCTGGGCGCATGGAGGCTCTCGCGGATAAACGTTCTTACGAGAACGCTGGCTGCCATAGAGACCCTCGGTTCTGTAACAGTGCTGTGCACGGACAAGACCGGAACCATAACGCTCAACCAGCTGCGTGTGGCTAAGGTATTCGCCGGAGACAGGATCTACGATATCGATGGTTGCCTCCCAGAGGAGGTGCACAAAGTCATAGAGTTCGGGATCCTCGCGGGCAGAAAGGACCCCTTCAATCCTATGGAGATCGCCCTGAGAGATTTGGGCAGGAGCGAATTGACAAACACAGAGCACATTCACGACGACTGGACCTTCGTTCAGGAGTATCCTCTTACAGAGGAGATACTCGCGATGTCCATGGTCTGGAGGAATGGCGGTGGGTATGTTATAGCCGCCAAGGGCGCACCAGAATCGATATTCGATCTATGCCACATAAAGGGAGAACGCCTTGCGGAGCTGAACGATATCGTGGGGAGAATGGCTGACGAGGGGCTGCGCGTCCTGGGCGTGGCCAGCGCATCTGTTCCAAGACGCGATCTTCCGAAGGAGCAGCATGATTTCGACTTTCATTTTTTAGGCCTCTTGGGCTTCGCCGACATGATAAGGCCGGGCGTTCCGAGCGCACTTGAAGAATGTAAAAAGGCCGGCGTGAGGGTGATAATGATAACGGGCGATCATCCGAGAACAGCGGCATCAATTGCCGCCAGCATCAACCTTCAATCAAAATCCATCCTCACAGGCCCAGAGATGGAATCGATGAGCGATGAGGAGCTCGCGACCAAGCTTAAAGATGTCAGCATCTTCGCGAGAGCGATTCCGGAGCAAAAGCTCAGGCTGGTCGAGTTGTTGAAGAGAAACGGAGAGATAGTTGCGATGACCGGAGATGGCGTAAATGACGCTCCCGCTCTCAAATCATCGCATATAGGCATAGCCATGGGCTCCAGGGGCACGGATGTGGCACGAGAGTCCGGCGATCTTGTGATACTCGATGATGACTTCTCATCAATAGTAAAGGCGATACGCCTGGGGCGTAGGATCTTTGATAACATAAGAAAGGCAACCGCGTATATTCTGGCGGTTCACATTCCAATCGCGGGCATGTCGATACTGCCAGTGCTCATGGGCGATCCCATGCTCTTCCTGCCCGTACACATCGCATTCCTCGAGCTCATAATAGATCCCGCATGCTCGATAGCATTCGAGGCAGAGGCGGAGGAGCGGGATGTCATGTCCAGGCCACCCCTTGATCCAGAGACCCCGCTCTTCAGCAGCGGGGTTATAGGCCTCGGCATCCTCCAGGGGCTGAGCGTTCTGGCAATACTCATGCTCGTCTATACGCTTAATCCCATAAGAGCGCTGGCTGAACAGAGGGCCTTGATATTCACAACGCTTGTTATTGCTAACCTCTTTCTCATACTCACGAACAGGTCCTGGTCTCAGACGATACTGCAGAGCATCAGAACGAAGAACACAGCGCACTGGATCATATTCGCAGGCACGCTCTTTCTGCTCTCGATGATACTATACATCCCGCCTCTGAGGGAGATGTTCCATTTCGTCTATCTCCATCCATCCGACCTTGGAGCATCTCTATTATTAGCCTCGATCAGCGTGCTCTGGTTCGAGGGCTGGAAGCTGATTTGGAGATACAGAAGAGGCGATCGTCCTGCGGGATTAAAATAACCAGATGCCCCACTGCTTCCCTTCCTGGCCTTTGCTCGCTTATCATCTCCGCTTGAGGATCTCAAAGTGTTGTGTTGAATAATTCGCGTTGATGGGGATCTATTCTTACCAAAGTTCGGATTTGTATGAATTTGCTTTCTGATATTGAAAAATCAAAAGTTATTCAACACAGCATCACAAAGAGAATCCTTATATTCAATAAAAGCAAACAAATTGTGATGATCTCGCGCGACAGCTACGTTCTGAGGGCGTTTCTCGCCTCTGCTATGCTTGCACTCACTATAGTTCTGCTCGCCTTCGGTCTGATTCACGTATTTGTCTACGGCTTTCCCCTTCCATATTCCATGATTCTCGTGATCACATCGATAAGTTTCGTCCTGTTCGTCGCGATCTTCGAGCGGTATCAGATCGGATCGACAGCCGTATCGTTTCTCGTGTCTGTTTTGGCTACGGCGCTTCTAACCACCCTAGCTGGTGGTGTTATCTATATCTCAGAGATCAACGAGATCAGGTGGGAGGACACAGTATCAGCGCTCGCCATTTCCATGATGCTCTCAATGGCACTGCTAAGCTACCTGAAACGATCGATGGGTCGGCTGGGTGGTTTTTGAACAGATCTCCAACATGCTCATCCCAATCAATCGCACTGAGATTTCGCGCTCTGTTTAATCAACCCCTAGCTGCTATTGCCACGAGATCTACGAGATCTATTATCTTCCCGTAACCTCCGGCCTCATTCAGATTTCTAACGCACATCGGGCATGCTGTTACTATGTAATTTACCTCCGGTGGAGCATCGGCCAGGCGCCTCCTTGCGATCTTCAGCGAGATATCTCTGTAGCCGGCTCTGACACCTCCTCCTCCGCCACAGCATCTCGCAAGCTCTCTGTTTTTCTCCATCTCCTCCAGCTCGCATATCTCCTTTATGACCTTTCGAGGGGGCTCGAAGATGCCGTTCATCCTTCCAAGATGGCATGGATCGTGGTAAGCAACAGTTATATCGAGAGGCCTGATCTCTATCTCTGAGATGCGATCCGCCAGGAATTCCGCAACGCTCACAACATTTACGCCGGGATAATCGTTTTTGAGCGTGGTATAACATCCAGCACAGCCGGTTATTACCACATCAACATCCATCTCCCGTATCTGCCTGAGATTCTCCTCCATGCATCCAGACGCATCAAGCCCTGTTCTGAGAAGCGGAGAGCCGCAGCACTGCTCTGCCGGCAGGAGCGCGACGCCAAAACCGCTCAGAATCTCAAACGTCCTCGCAGCCGTCTCCGGGTACCGGTAAGATGCCATGCATCCAGCGAAGTAAACGCTTTCAGCCCTATCCTTTATTTCCTTAAAAGCTCTTGATCCGAGGAGGCTCAACCACTCCCGCTTTCCTCTTGATTCTCCAAGACTGTTTCCCGTCTTTGAGATGTTGTCTCGAATCGTTCTCTGCCACTCGCCGATTATATCTCTGGATGCGAGCACCCTTCTTGCATCCTCGATGAGCTTCGAGGATTTGACGCCAGCGGGGCACATCTGCGTGCAAAGAGCGCATGTCGTGCATGTTCCTATGCTATCAAGGGCCCAGGAGCCATCTCTCTCCTCAAGCATTCTCTTGATTATCATCATCCTTCCCCGCGTGTTGAATGACTCCCACCCCATCACCTCGAAGCTCGGACAGACCGCTCTGCAAGCTCCGCAGCGTACACACCGTCTGATCTGATCTAGCATGGTTCACCTCTACAAGCCGAGCTTCCCGGGGTTCAATATGTTCTTGGGATCGAGGGCACGCTTGATGGCGCGCATAACATCAAGAGCACGCCCCCACTGTAGCTCCATGTATGCAGCCCTCGATCCGCCAATGCCATGCTCCGAGCTCACTGTGCCACCGAGCTCTATCGCGCATCTGTGGATCATATCCGCCGCCTTTTCAAGCCTCTTCCACTCATCCTCATTCGTCACATCGATGAACCAGGCGACATGCAGGTTTCCATCGCCGATATGGCCGTACTTCATAGCAGGTATGCCGGTGATATTCGATATCTCCTGGACCCTCCTCATGAGATTCGGGATCTCCTTCATCGGAACTCCGACATCCTCCCCCACATAGACGCGGCTCTTCGAGGGATCCAGTCTAGAGATTGCTGCACCGACAAGCTCTCTTGCGGCCCATATCTCTGACATCTCCTTGTCGTCGGATGCGATTCTTATGTTCCGAGCGCAGGGAGCGCAAACATCCGCGATCCTCTTGACCTCCTCTGCTGTTGAGATCTCTGTGCCATCGACCTCGAATAGTATTATGTCACCCTCGGGAAAGACTATTTTCGGATCGCATCTCCTTAAGACCTTTACAGTCACCCTGTCCAATATCTCGCAGGCTGATGGAATGATTCCTGCTGAGAATATATTCACAACAGCCTCTCCGGCGAGCTCAGCGCTATCAAATGATGCCATAACTAGACGCCTTCTTTTGGGAAGCGGGACGATGCGGAGTCTTGCAGCCGTTATTATCCCGAGCGTCCCCTCCGATCCCACCATGAGCCGCGTGAGATCATAGCCTGCTGAGGACTTCAAGACCTTGGAGCCCGTCCTGATGATCGAGCCATCTGCGAGCACGACCTCCAGATCCAATACATAGTTCTTGGTTGTGCCGTACTTGACGCATCTCATGCCGCTGCCGTTGTTTGATATCAAGCCACCGATGGTGCAGACGCTTGAGCTGCCTGGATTTGGCGGGAAGAAGAAACCGTAAGGCTTCAGAGCTCTGTTGAGCTCTTCTACTACAACCCCTGGCTCGAGATGGACCTGGAGGTTCTTTACATCTATATCCAGGATTCGGTGCATGCCGGACATATCGAGAACGATTCCTCCCCTGAGGGGGACCGCTCCACCTGCAAGCCCCGTCCCAGCACCTCTGGCTGTTACTGGTATATCCTTCTCGTATGCAACCATGATCACCCTAGAGACCTCATCTGCCGTCAGGGGCCGGACGACGTAATCGGGCATTCCAGATACCTGAGATGCATCACACGAATAACAGCTGAGCTCAGCTGGTGAGTCAGATACTCTGGGGCCCACAATATCTCTTAGATCATCTATGAGAGCCATCAATCACCTCTCAAGCGCTCTTCCTGAAGGAGGCCGGAGATCTCGTAGCTGGAATGATATGATAAATACGTTTTGCCCAAAATTGCAGACCTGTCCGGATAAGCGCTGAGGCCAGGGATTTGGACCTTTAACGCTCCTGCATGTCAGAAACACTTAATCCTTATTCGGACAGGTCCAAAATTGCGGTGTTGAACTTTTGAATTGGTGCGAAAATACCCCAGAACCATCGTCGAAATACTTACATGCGTTGAGAGGATCATACAAGCGTACAGATGTCTCGAATGTTATCGATTCCTGGACATGAAGCAGCTTTAATCTTCGTAAAACAGATCGCTGTCCTAGTGTTAGGATTTATATCTCATCTGGTAGGATCTCTAAAACAGCTCCTCATCCTGCATGTAGCACCTTCCCAGTTTCAAAGCTATCTCTGCCTTCTCCAGTTCCCGGCCGAGGTACGCAGCATGATCCAAACGGCTGACGAGCCCCAGATCTATTGCAGTTTGTAGTATCTCTCTAGCAGTACGGCCTTTTATCACCACACGATCGTGCACAGCGATGATCTCCTTCTCGAGCAGACCGATTCTGAAAGAGCCGGCGGGATCAAATGTAAAGGATTCGCTTTCTTTTGCAGCTATCACCTCCAGCTCTGGCGGCGGGGAGATCTCAGATCGAGGCCGCTTCTCCTTCAGTACGAGAAGATCTCTTCCGAGATCCTTCGGCGGGCTTCGACGATCCCTCGCAAGCGCCATCATATCCGCTGCCGTGCGGAGCTCCCTCACGCTCCCCTTCGCCTTGTGACTGTATTCAGGTGTGAAGAGTATCGCGGCCCCGAGCTCCTCAGCTATTGAGGCGAGCAGCGCGTTTACACCATGACTATCCGCATCTATCAATTCCGTCACATTCCCGACGCCGAAGAAGAGCGGTATTTCTGGATGAGATCGGGCGAAATCGAGATATCTGGCTATCGAATCTGCAAGACCGCCGAGCGGAGGGGATAGCACGGGATCCGCTATCACTCTGAGACCCATATCGAGAGCGTCTCTGACGTTTTCATCAAGAGATCTCTCGGGTCCTGGTATTACAACCGCGGGCACATCTCTCTCCTTCAAAGCATCAGCAACATATCTCATGTTGGTTCCATCAATGCTCAGAATCATATCTGCGCCGGCCTCCAATCCCGCGAGTATGAGATCCGGCCGGAGGGTGTCGATGCTCATAGGAAGTTCGGAAGCGTTTCTGGCGATTGATACAACTCTCCTGACCTCATCAGCCTCGGCATCGAGCGGCAGGCCGAGATCTATCATGTCCGCGCCCTGGGACTCGTAGTAGTGTATCCTCTCCTCCAGCTCTCTCGCGTTCATTCGCGTTGCATCCACTATCTCGGCCAGGACCTTCATCCTGCTTCCGCCGCCTATCTTGATACCCCGGATTACCAGCGCTGGCTGAGAGCCCATCTCGATTCTCAGAAGAGCCTCTTCAGCTCGCTGAGATAATCGTTCCGATAGGAGAGCGCATGCCGGAATCTCGCGGGATAGCTCTAAATCATCAATGCTATCGAGCACATCCGTGATATCAGCGGCATGCTTTGGTCCCAGTCGCACGGGGATGCCCAGCTCACGCTCGACCTCGCTGAAGTCCGCTGTTATAAGACCTGGGATCATGATAAGATCGTACCCTCTGGGCGCGATTTTTCTTATATGATCCGGTGTGATGAACGCCGCTATATCTATATCGAGAACTTGAACATCAGCTTGCGACCTGGAGGATTCAACAGCCTTCCTGACGTCCTGCGCGGCCAGCCGGCCTGTTAGAAGCAATACTTTCATGATTTATGGTACGAAAATGCCTCGAACAATTTACATTCACACGGGCGCTTTGATCATTAGCTTTTGGCATGAAATGGGATCTCCATCAGGCTTCTTTTCATCCACATGGGTGGCCCTTAGGCCGTGAAGGTTTTTCGATGTCTTCATAGGATCCTTTCAAATAGTAGGTCAGACAAACAATAGCCTCGGGTCTCTCTGCTGTAGAGCTCTTCTTCCGCCACAGCCATTTCATACCTGTTGCGCATTCTCTTGCAACTTCATCTTATGGCAGGTAGGCTCTTTTATCACCGATCCTTTCTACAGATCTCCACGATCCACTACGTGCGCTATCTTGATGGTGTGTAAATGATACGGAGCCGTAGCTATCTTGCTATGTACCTTGGTGTTTCATCGACCTCTATGACGAATGGTTCATAGGGCTCTATCGTGTTGATCCTCCTCACCCTGCCGATGCCTAGAAACTGTAGCTGAGCTCTGGCGGCCTGTGACTCCACCTCCTCGTAGAAGTAATCGTTGGACTGGATCATCCTGTGCGTCATTATCTGTATCTCATTGACCCTCGCGATGACTCCTGGTGTGCCGTTAACGATGTCCTTCAGGCTCGCATCCGTTACAAAGACCTTGTCTCCAGGGTTCACTCCTCTCAGGGAGAAGAAGTTGAGCGGAGATCTTATCTCTATCGTACGGACGCGATTATTTACCAGGTCTTTTATAACGTTCCTGGAGATTCCTGTTAGCGCTACACAAATCATCAGCATCACCCGTACATCGGGAACTCCTTCGCAGTGGCCTCTTCGGCGCTGCTCTTAACCTGTGCCGCAAGCTGCTGCATCTGCATCTCTATCTCTGCGGCTCTCTCCAGCAGCTTTGCTGTGTTGACACCCAGCCCATATATCTTGTTTAAGGCCTCTATTGTAGCAGCAGCTGATCTCGGATCAGGATCATCGCTGAAGGTCTCGCCGAGCAGACAGATGGCAGGTATCCCCTTCAGCCGGCACTCGTTCATTAGCGATCCGGATATTCCTGCTATCGTTCCTAGCTCGAAGATCTCTGTGATCCCTTTAAGCTTATCAAGTAGTTCAGCATGCGAGACCGCGCCGAAGACGCGTTTCTGATCTGTCATCAATGTTATACCAGCGAGGCATACCATCTCTCTTGCATTTATCGAGGCGGCCCATCTGACTATCTCCCGGCTCATATCGTAAGAGGCCAACGGATGTATCGGAATATCGGACGTCAGCAGTATAAGGTCTAGATCCTCCCTCTCGTAAATCCGGACGGGCATATTTACGACGCCGCCGAGCAGTACCGCCAGAGGCGGGAAGTACCTCGATGTCATCGCTCCTAGATATTTCATTTTGAGCTCGTGGATAATATACTGGCTGGCGATATTTCCAACCAAGCCGATCCCAGGGAACCCCTCTATGAGAAGGGGATTCTTGCAGCTGGGTTTTCTTTCCAAGATAACCTGCACAGGATCGTGATACATGTTTTTTGATGCTGCTCTAATACGAGATAAAATCTTCTGAGGATGAACCGGACCTGTCTGAATAAGCGTAAAAGTAGCTCAGATAACTAATAGTCTGAGGGTCAGGTCCTCTACTATGGAGCTTTTTATTTAGAATACCCCGCAGCTCGCTGCGGTTGGTATGAGCTTTGAATATACTCACCCTCGGACTGAGGATATAGGCGGGGGAGATACCGGATAACCGGATCGACAGAGTCGGAGCGGAGGAAGTTACTCGGAGACACTAGAGGAGGAACTCACATATATCTCCTCTAACAAGTCGATGGCATGGATGCTGGCTTGGATAAACTTCGTCTGAAAGTGGACGAGCAGCCCTTCGCTCGCAGACTTGAGATGAGGCTTGTTGAGCTGGATGAGGGATACGCCAAGGTGGAGATGCGGCCGTCTGAGGAGAACAAGAACTTCTTCGGAACCGTTCACGGTGGCGCGATCTTCTCGCTCATAGATCAGGCCTTCGGCGCGGCGGCAAACTCTCACGGCACAGTCGCGGTTGCAATAAGCGTCACTGTGAACTATCTCCGCCCAGCGAGCCCTGAGGAGCAGCTCTATGCAGAGGCAAAGGAGATAAGCAGAACGCGCAGGATATCGACTTACAACATCGAGGTCAGAAACAAAGATGGCGAGCTTAAAGCCACCTCACTTGCCATGGCATATAGAAGAGACGAGAAGATACAGTTCTAGCGATCTGGAGATCGAGATGTGGCTAGGTCGCGCACGTTAGATGAAAGATCTTTTTATGTAGATAAAAATATTTACGAGACCACAATATCAGATCGCTGCCCGTTTATCCGGAACTTGAAAATGCGCGATAAAAATAAGGTGCTTGTGGCTTCTGACCTCAAGCAGGTGTTGATGCATTGAGGCCTACAGCCTCAGTTACATTCGTGGGTACAGCTGTCTCATTGATAGCTGTCTCATTGATAGCTGTCTCATTGATTGGAATAACAGGAGCCACGGGTATCTTCACGACTGGGAAATCTATGGTCTTGTTGGAATCCAGTGTTACATTGACTGGCGCAACACTCTTGTAATCTGGCGGAACCACCAGGCTCAAGACATACTCGCCCGCGGTCAGGTTCGCAAAGGTGTAACTGCCGTCTGCAGCGGTCGTGGTTGTGGTCATGATTGCAGCTCCACTCAGATCGACCGTCCAGCCTTCGAGGCCAGTCTCGTTCTCATCTTTAAGGGCATTCTCGTTAGCATCCTCATATACAATGCCTGATATGGTGTAGGTCACAGGTACCTCTACAGGTGCTTCTTCGGTTACATTTGCCGTCTCGGTCGCATTCGGCTCGACTGGTGGCACCACTGGAGCGGCTTCCTCCTTAACTACAGCGGGCACCTCGCCAAGTTGGAATGTATACTGGTAGGGCTTTCCGCTTGCAATGGAGTAGCTCTTGGGCCTCTGCGAGTTGAACGAAAACCTCGCAGTCTTCTCCACGACAACCTGCTCGTTGGTGAGATTGTGTGCGGGTGTCCCAGTTGATATTGAGAATGCGGGTCTGGATTCCGCCTTGTTCGAGAACGGATACGGGCTTGTATCATCCTTTATGGTATATCCTATGGCAGAGGTCATAGCAAACGCCGCCACAAGAACCATAGATATCACCAAAACGCTCCTCTTCACGTTATCCTCCTCCTATATTCATCGTTTTAACCTTGCGATTGTTCGCTTCTGCATTTTAGCTTTGCGATTATTCACTTTTGCATGACTGTATGCCAAACATTCTCCCTTTTGAGAAGAACTCGGCTCTATTTCCGTATTCTTCGTATATATAGACTTTCGTAGCGTGCAAGCCATTAACGAGATCTTATATTTATTACTAATATACTATATAATCTGCATTTAAATCCATCCACGGGCTTGAAATACTTAATTAAAGAAGATCGATCGATTCTGGTCGATTCTCAAGACATTTGATCTTCAGAGGTTAGAGTACATCGAGGGACGTGTCCGAATAAGGATTAACTGTTTCTGACATGCAGAATCGGTAAAGTTCCAAATTTCTGGACTCCACGCTTATCCGGACAGGTCCCATCATAGAGCCAGGCTATTCAAGCCGGTTCGAATCCACCGATGGTTTTCTTTTAGTGACACCGGAACCGCGGAATGTCATATGCGAGCCATCGCACGAGGAGTCGCTCCTGAAGCCCTCCCTGCAGGAGCCGAAGCCCACTCTGTGTTCATGGCACGCGCTCATAACCCTCTCAAGGATGCGGTGTCTCATATCCCTTGGCAGATATCTGTAACCTCCTATGCGCTCACCCCTCTCAAAGTACAGAGGCTTAAGCGCGTCCATCGCATCTGGGAATTCGGCTGAGAGTCGACGCCAGCTATCCCACCTGGCTTTATAGGTGGATGATATGACATAAGAGGCACCAGCATCTATCACACTGGCCACCAGCTCCTCTATCTCAGAGTCGTTTATGCCGGGTATTATCGGATCGATTCTAGCTGCCACCGGAATGCCATGATCTGAGAGTTCCTTTATGGCATTCAGTCGCGATCTGCTGGATGGTGCTCCTGGCTCGAGGCGCGCATCGTTTCTGAGTGATGTGATGGATATTGAGACCGCAGCGCTCATATCTGCGAGAAGATCCACATCCCTGAGCACAAGATCGGATTTTGTCACCAGCTGTAGTCTAATGCCTCTCTTTTTGATAACAGTTATACAGAATCTCGTGATACCGAGATCCTTCTCGAGCGGTGGATACGGATCGGAGCTATTCGCCATTGATATGAGCTCATCTCGGCGCACCCTTAGAATCTCCGACCTCAGTCGTTCTATATCCGCCTTGGGTCTGCAATCGCCGAAACGCTTTATATAGGAGGATGCATAGCAGTAGAGGCATCTGTGCGAGCAGCCCGTGTACGGATTCAGGCTCAGCTTATAAGGACAGGTGCATAGGGTGCTACGCCAGGGATCGAAGGGTCTAAGAGGCATGGATATCGTGATATGCAGTTTTAAACTCGATCGAGATCATAATGTGCTGGACATATCTGCTAGAGGGAGTGGCAGAGCCCGTGAAGATACCATACGACCGGATAATGAAACCTCCGACCGCTCTCGACTCGGTCGAAGCATGTCGAAGGTCTCGAGACAGTCGGGATACGGGAAGCATGGCTTAAAGGTAAGGAAGGAATTCATTTTTGGTCTCTTATGATCTCATCGAACTCACTCTTGCTGAGATATGTTGGATGGACCTCAATCCCCATATCCTTTAGGTCCCCTACATACGAGCGCAGGTGCTTCTTAGAACCGGCGAGAAGACCCTCATAGACCGCAATTATTTCCGGATTCTCCGTTCTGGATATCATCTCTTCCAGATCAATGATGCTTATCTCCTCGAAGGTCACGGCCGCCTTCAGTGCTTCCTCATCGGAGATGCTCCTATCGAGAAGATCTCTGTAGACCTGGCTGAGCGTCTGATTCTCAAAGACACCTCTTCCAAGCACCGGGATCTCAACGCCGTATCTCTCCATGAGAACCCTGACCTGATCCATATGGTTCTGCTCGGATCTCACCAGATCCTTGAAGATAGTGAGATTCGTCCGCTCGTAAAGCGATTCGTAGAGATCTCTTGCCGCCTTCTCCTCCTGCCATATGTATAGCATCCCATATGCGTCCTGGGCGGTTATGTTTTCAGATTCCATTCCTTTCGCGCTCTTAGCCTGGTCTAATGTTATGACCGCCTCTCCGTATGCGATGTTGTGCTTTATCGATGGATCTTTGCTCTCCGAGATCGCCCAGATTATCGATATCTTCTTGCCGGGCTGCAGAATCTTATCGAATCGATCGCCGGTATCGAGCCTCCTCTTGAACTCTATGATCGTATACTTCTCGTAGCCCTTGCCGCCATACTCCAATATATCATCAGTACCGCCTAGCATGAGATCATCGATATGCGGGCCGTAGTTGCCCGTGGAGTATTCATCCAAGACTTTTGCATTTGTACCAACAAATCCGAGTATGATGTCCGCGTCCTTCATCCATTCAGATGGCTCGAAGCCGATTGCGAGCCATCCGCGAGAACTGCCATTGAGTGCCATATAGATATGCTCATCATCGATCTTCCAGGATAGCCACATCTCACCGCCAGTATAGCCCTGCCTTGGTGCGCTGTACAATCTTAGAGTGTGAGAGTACTCTTTCTCCCCCACGATACCATCTGGAACCCACTCCTCTGAGACGACGCTCTGAGAGATCTCCTGCGGACCCTCCGGCTGTATGCAGCCTGAGAACAGAAACAGCAAAAAGATCGAGGTTGCAGCGATAATAGGTATCATATCAATTACTCCTGCCATTTAAGTTGTTCTTCTTAATCTTAAGTACTTCTTATGAACCCTCGACTCGGTCGAAGCATGTCGAAGGTCCTCGACTTACTCGGAACACAGAAAGAATGGATTAAATGAAAGGGAGGAAGCTACTTCATATTATATTGATGTACCTGTCTATCTCCCACTGATGCACGTATGTGTTATAGCTGCGCCATTCGAGATTTCCTAGTTTGATTATATTATCAACAACATGCTCGCCAAGAGCCTCTCTGATAACCCGATCTTCTTCAAGATTGACAAGTGCTTCATAGAGGTTTGATGGCAGTGTTTTTATTCCCAGCCTCTCCCGCTCAGACTCGGAGAGGTCATACACATTTTTATCTATCGGCTCTCCGGGATCTATGCCCCGGCGGATTCCATCTAGGCCTGCTGCGAGTATCGCGGCGAATGCCAGATATGGATTGCATGATGGGTCTGGAGACCTGAACTCTATACGAGTTGACAAGCCGCGTGCTGCTGGAACTCTTATCAGTGAGGATCTGTTCGGCCCAGACCAGGTGATGTAAACCGGCGCTTCAAAGCCGGAGACGAGCCGCTTGTAGGAGTTAATCAGTGGATTTGCAACCGCGGTTACAGCTGGTGCGTGCTCCAAGAGACCTCCAATGAAGTACCTTCCTAGATCGCTGAGGTTATACGGCCTCTCGGGATCGAAAAATGCGTTCTCACCCTTCCGGAAGAGAGATATGTTTACGTGCATGCCGGATCCCGCCTCGCCGTATATAGGCTTCGGCATGAATGTCGCCCTCAGGTTGTTCTTCAGCGCGATCGTCTTAGTGACGTACTTGAAGGTGACCACCTTATCTGCATTGCGAAGCGCATCGTCATAGACGAAGTCTATCTCGTGCTGGCCTCTCGCGACCTCGTGGTGTGATGCTTCTACCTTGAAGCCCATCTCTATGAGCACCCGCACGATCTCCCGCTTGACATCCTCTGCCAGATCCACAGGACCGAGATCGAAGTAACCGCCGTAATCGTGGGGCCTTGTGCCGGATCCATTCTCCCTCTCGAATAAGAAGAACTCGAGCTCTGGGCCAACATTCATGGTATAGCCCATTCTAGCTGCTACCTCTAAGTTTCTCTTCAGCACGTACCTCGGATCCCCTTCGAATGGTGTTCCTTTAGAGGTGTAAACGTCACATATAAGCCTGGCCTCGTTCGCGCCGCCGAGCGATCGCCAGGGCAGTATACAGAAAGTGTCGAGGTCTGGTCTCAATAACATGTCCGATTCCTGAATCCTAGCAAAGCCCTCAATCGAAGAGCCGTCGAATGATATGCCGGACTTGAACGCCTTCCCCAGCTGGGTTACTGGAACTGCAACGTTCTTAACAATCCCCTGAATATCTGTGAACTGCAGCCTTATGAACTCAACATTCCTCTCGCGTACGATCTCCAACAGCTTCTCCTGCGTCTGCAATATAACACCACCATTATCAGCATGATCTCCTGTACAAGAGACGCCCCGCCCGTCCCTTGAGCAGGGAGTCGTATGATATGTGGCCTGATTGAGGGATGGCTTATAAATATTATCTGTATGACTACCCTTCGAAAGCGAGTTGGATGCAGATGGCTGGCGCAAAGATTCTTGTTGTCGATGCTGGGGGAAGGGGTAATGCAATAGCACACGCCTTCGCTAGGAGCCAAAAGGTTGAGAAGGTATTCGTGGCTCCTGGAAATGCGGGTAGTGATCTGCTGCAAAAATGCTCACGGGCGATTAGCGATGGAGAGCCTCTCAAAAGCATAGAGGAGATTGCTTCATTTGCAGAGAGGTCCAAGGTAGATCTGACCTTCGTCGGACCGGAAGGATATCTCTCCGCGGGGATAGTAGATAGATTAGAGGAGCGTGGTTTATCGATAGTGGGTCCGGAGCGGCGTGCAGCGGTGCTCGAGGGGTCGAAATGCTGGACAAAGGACCTCCTGAGGGGGATAGGCGTGCCTGTGCCGCCCTACAAGAACTTCGATGATGCAGATGATGCCAAGGAGTTCATAGCTCAGTTTTACGACGAGAATCCGGGAGAGAACGTTGTCATAAAAGCGGATGGTCTGGCAGCAGGTAAGGGCTCTATCGTCTGCTCATCCAAAGAAGAGGCCCTCTCCACCGTCGATAGGATCATGTGCTCGCCCAGGATATTCGGAGATGCCGGGAACAAGATCGAGATCGAGAGGAGGCTTGATGGCAGAGAGCTCATGTTCTTCGCGATAGCAGATGGAAAAAATATAATCCCGCTCGAATCCGCAATGGATTACAAGAAGGCTTTCGCACCAGATGAGATAACGGCTATAAGACTTTTCAACCGGCTCTCTGGAAACCCGAATCTCGATAACAATCCGAATACCGGAGGTATGGGCGGTTTCTCTCCCCATCCCTGGCTGGACGATGATCTTAAGGAGATCATAATGTCCAGGATAGCGAGGCCGACCATAAACAAAGTTTATGAGATGGGGCTCAGCTACAAGGGATTCATTTACTTCGGGCTCATGGTGATGGAAAACGACGGTGTACGTGAGCCTTATGTTCTGGAGATAAACGTCCGGCTGGGCGATCCAGAGGCGGAGGTGGTCCTCCCACGGCTCAAGACCGATATGTATGATATCTCCTGCGCTCTCCTGGACCAGCGGCTCGACGAGGTAGAGCTCCAGTGGAGCGATGATTACTGTCTCGGCATATGTGCCGTAAGCGGTCGGGTAGTCAAGCCCCTCTCCGGCGGTGCATCTGATGAGAGGCCTGGATATCCAGGAGCTCATTACACCAACATTCCTATAAGGGGTCTTGATAATATCGACCCGGATGTCATCGTCTATCATAATGGTACTGCCTTCGGCGACTCTGGAAAAATTTACACCACCGGCGGGAGGGTGCTGACCCTCGTAGCGACTGGGTCCACACTCATCGAGGCGAGAACTAAGGCCTACGATAACATAAAGAGGATCAGATTCAACGGGATGCGTTATCGAAAGGATATCGGCCTAGATTACATATGACGGAGATGCCTATGTACGTCCTGGGAATCGAGGGAACTGCGTGGAATCTTAGCGCTGCTATCGTGAACGAGGATGATATAATTATAGAGAGGTCCTCGACTTACATACCTGCCAAGGGCGGCATTCACCCCCGAGAGGCTGCACAGCATCACTCGGAGCATATCGGCCCTTTGATAAGGGAGGTTCTAAAGGGTGCAGGGGATCTGGGGATAAAGATAGAGGGAATAGCGTTCTCACAGGGCCCCGGCTTGGGTCCCTGCCTCCGTACTGTTGCGACTGCAGCCAGAGTTCTATCGCTGAGACTAAATGTGCCCCTCGTCGGCGTAAATCACTGCATAGCACATATAGAGGTCGGCAAGTGGAAGACGGGCGCGAGAGATCCTGCGGTACTCTACGTGAGCGGAGGAAACTCTCAGGTGCTAGCCCTCCGGAGGGGGCGCTACAGGATATTCGGCGAGACTTTGGACATAAGCGTCGGCAACATGCTGGATAAGTTCGCGCGCTCTGTAGGGCTTCCGCACCCCGGTGGGCCGCGAATAGAGGAGCTTGCCAAAAAGGCCAAGCAATACGTTCCGCTCCCTTATACAGTTAAGGGCATGGACTTCTCCTTCTCAGGTCTTGCGACCGCTGCAACAGAGGCGGCCAAGAGGTACGAGCTTGCGGATGTATGTTATAGCCTGCAGGAGACCGCCTTCGCAATGCTCGTTGAGGTCACAGAGAGGGCCATGGCGCATGCAGACAAGAAAGAGGCTATGCTTGTCGGCGGGGTCGGAGCGAACCGGCGGCTTGGTGAGATGCTCAGGATAATGTGCGAGGAGCGCGGGGCGAGATTTTTCCTTCCGGAAAAACGCTTCATGGGTGACAACGGCTCGATGATAGCATATACGGGATTGTTGATGTTGAAAAGCGGTGTCCGGACTCCACTGGATAAATCCGGAGTCAGACCCAACTATCGCACTGACGATGTCGACATCCTCTGGACCTAAAAGGGGATCCAGCTGATAATAGAGTGGTAACTATGAGATCAACCATGAGATCGATGCTTTGGATGGGAGTGCAGATCGTTCTGATCTTATTTGCGTGTGCTCAGCCTGCATTTTGCGGTGTGAAGGTGATACTCACCACACAGGAGTCCCTTCAGTTTGCCGGCAACCTCACACTTGTGATTGAGGATGTCGATCCACAGGCTGGCAGGGCATGGCTTACGCTTTACAACAACGATAACCCCCTCGTATCGTCTGTGCTAGGCGTAGGAGACCATTTCGTCTATTACGGAGTTAGGCGGATAGATGTGCAGATCGTAAATATCTATGCTGGCGGGGATCGCGATCTTGTAGTTCTTGATGTGATAGAGGGCATACTGGCAAGCCCAGAGGGGTACCATAAGAAGAGCGTTGTAGAAGAGGTGGAGGACAGAAAGGAAGCTTCTGGTTTCTGCGCTGCGGAGGCGTTTATCGCATTGGCCCTAGGGATTTTTGCAATTGCTCTCTACGAGTGATATCCTAGAATTTGCTCTCTTCCCGAGATAGGCCTATCACCCCTAAGCTCCCCAACCATTAGGCGAAGGAGAGAGAACAATGAAGCACATAATATCGTTTCTTCTTCATATGGCAAAGTGTATATTGCACAGT